>DATCKS010000416.1:0-2071 GCA_036562265.1 Thermodesulfobacteriota bacterium
CCTGCGCCTCGGCGGCCCCCTCCGCCTCCTCGGCGGCCGGAGCCTCGGCCCCCTCCGCCTCGGCGGCGGGAGCCTCCCCGGACGCGGGCGCGTCGCCGCCCACGAGCCCCTGGTCGCGGATCTGCCCGAGCTGGATCGCCAGCCCGGAGAGCAGCGACCCGAGGCCGCGGACGAGCATGTTCAGCGGCGAGGCGACCACGCCCACGAGCTGCGCGTTGAGCTGCTCGCGGCCCGGCAGGCGGGCGATGTCCTTGATCGCGTCGACCGTGAGGACCTCGCCGTTCATGAGGCCGCCCTTCAGCTCGAGCACCTCGTGCTCGCGCTGGAAGCGCGTGATCGCCTTCGCGGCCAGAGCGGCGTCGCCGCGGACGAACGTCAGCGCCGTCGGGCCCTGGAGCATCTCCTTCAGCCGCTCGGCGCCGGCCTTGTCCGCCGCGCGCAGCGTGAGGCGGTTCTTCACGACCCGGAAGGTCGCGTCGGCCTCACGCAGCTTGGCGCGCAGCTCGGCCGCCTGGGGCACGGACAGCCCGCGGTAGTCGACCGCGTAGATCGCCTCCGCGCCCTCGATCTCGGCGGCCACCTCGTCGATGACCGCTGCCTTCTGCTCTCTGTTCACTCGAAGCTCTCCAATCAGCGCGCCCGGGGCCGGCATGAGAGAACCCGCGCGCAGGCGGGCTCACGAGGACACGTCGCTTCGAGGCTCCGCCTGCACCGGACTTCCGGGCGTTGAGCCCCGCCGGTGGTCTCGGGCGAGATCGGTTGTGCGGCCGGTGATGGTAGCGGGTCGGCGCCGGCGCGTTGGCTCAGGCGGCGGCCGGCGCCTCGCTCGGCGCGGCGTCGGCGAGGATGTCGCGCGTGCGCGTCGGGTCGACGCGGACGCCCGGGCCGTGCGTCGTCGCGAGCGTGATCGAGCGGATGTAGCGGCCCTTCGCCGCGGCCGGCTTGGCGCGGACGATCTCCTCGATGAGCGCCGCGTAGTTCTCGAGCAGCTGGCGCTCGTCGAAGGTCGTCTTGCCGATCGCCAGGTGGACGATCGCGCTGCGGTCGGTGCGGTACTCGACCTTGCCGGCCTTCGACTCCTGGACGGCCTTCGCGACGTCCATCGTCACGGTGCCGACCTTGGGGTTCGGCATCTTGCCCTGCGGGCCGAGGATGCGGCCGAGGCGGCCGACCACCGGCATCATGTCCGGCGTCGCGATCGCGACGTCGAAGTCGGTGAAGCCCTCCTCGACGCGCTTGGCGAGGTCCTCGTCGCCGACGATGTCGGCGCCCGCCTCCTCCGCCTCGCGGGCCTTGTCGCCCTTCGCGAAGACGGCGACGGTGACCTCCTTGCCGAGGCCGTGCGGCAGCGAGATCGTGCCGCGCAGCTGCTCGTCGGCGTGGCGGACGTTGAGCCCGGTGCGGATGTGGACCTCGACGGTCTCCGGGTACTTCGCGCTCTGGAGCGACTTGACGAGCGCGATCGCCTCGGCGGGCTGGTACTCGCGCTCGCGGTCGACCTTCGCGTAGAGCTCGCGGTAGCGCTTGCCGCGCTTCATCAGCCGACCACCTCCACGCCCATCGAGCGCGCCGTGCCGGCGATGATCTTCATCGCCTGGTCGACGTCGTTCGCGTTGAGGTCGGGAAGCTTCTTCTCGGCGATCTCGCGCACCTGGGCCTCCGTGATCGTGCCGACCTTGTTGCGGTTCGGCTCCCCCGAGCCCTTCTCGATGCCGGCGGCCTGCTTGATGAGGACGGCGGCGGGCGGCGTCTTGGTGACGAACGTGAACGACCGGTCCTCGTAGACGGTGATCTCGACGGGGATGACGGTGCCCTGGTCGTTCTGCGTCTGGGCGTTGAACGCCTTGCAGAACTCCATGATGTTCACGCCGTGCTGACCCAGCGCGGGGCCGATCGGCGGGGCCGGCGTCGCCGCACCGGCCTGGATCTGGAGCTTGATGAGGCCGGCGACCTTCTTCTTCGGGGGCATGCTTGTCTACCTTCTGGTTGGGTGGGCCGACGCCGTGGGCGATGACCCGGTTGCACTGCGGGGGTACGGGATCAGATCTTGGCGACCTGGTTGAACCCCAGC
>DATCKS010000422.1:0-4578 GCA_036562265.1 Thermodesulfobacteriota bacterium
CGAGGAGAACGTCTGGGTCGCCGCCATCGGCCTGATCGCGGACTTCGTGAAGGGAAAGGGGCACGGCCGGGGTCGCATCGGCGTCGAGATGGACTACCTCTCCCGGGGTACCGAGCGGCTCCTGCGCGAGGCGCTCCCCGACGCCGAACTGGTCGACGTCACGCCCGCGATCATGGGGCTGCGGATCATCAAGTCGGCCGAGGAGCAGCGGCTCCTCAAGCTCGGGGGCGAGATCGCCCAGGTGGGGGCGAAGGCGTTCCTCGAGGCGCTGCGGGACGGGACGACGGAGCTCGAGGTGGCCTCGCACGCCGTGCACGCCATGAACGTCGAGCTGGCCAGGCGCTACCCGGAGGGCGGGTCGAGCACGTACGCCTACTGCCAGACCGGCCTCAACACGCTCACGCCCCACCTCCATCCGACCGGCAAGCGGATCCGCAAGGGGGAGCTGATCGCCCTCAACGTCTTCCCGGTCATCTGGGGCTACTGCATGGAGCTCGAACGGACCTTCGTCTTCGGCGATCCGACCCGCGAGCAGCAGCGCGCGCTCGACGCCGTGAACGCCGCCTTCGACATGGGCAAGGCGGCGGTGAAGCCGGGCGTGCGCTTCGCCGACGTCGACCGGCTGACGCGGGACTACCTGCGCGAGCAGGGCTACTTCGACTACATCCGTCACGGGACGGGGCACGCGCACGGCATCATGATCGGCGCCGCGAGCCGGGAGGAGCTGGGGGAGATCCGCATCTACAACGACGGACGGTTCGCGCCCGGCATGGTCAACTCGGTCGAGCCGGGTATCTACGTGCCGGGCCTCGGCGGCTTTCGTCATTCCGACGTCGTGCTCGTCACCGAGACCGGCACGGAACTCTGGACGCCCTTTCCGCGAGACATCCGGGTGTGACGCGAGCGGTTCTCCGTATCCGGTACCTCGCCGCCCGGGCGGCCGGCATGGCCGTGCTGCTCGCCGGCGTGTCGGTGCTGCTCTTCGCGATCATGCACATGGCGCCGGGCGGGCCCGAGGCGATGCTCGTCGGCGAGACGTTCGATCCGGCCGTCGCGGAGAGCCTTCGGAGGCAGTACGGCCTCGACGACCCGATTCCGGTGCAGTACGCCCGATGGGCGGCCGGGGCGCTCAAGGGCGACTTCGGGCGCTCGTTCCGGGACGGCCAGCCGGTCCTGCTCCACATCCGCGAGCGCCTCGGCCCCACGCTGCAGCTCACGGTGGCGGGGCTCCTCCTCGCGGTGCTCGTGGCGGTGCCGCTCGGCGTGGCGGCGGCGGCGCGGCACGGACGCGCAACCGATTCCCTCGCGTCGGCGGCGATGATCGTCGGGGTCTCCTTCCCGAGCTTCTGGCTCGGGATCCTCCTCATCCTCGGCTTCTCGAGCCTTCTCGGGTGGCTGCCGGCCGCCGGGATTGCCCCGTACGGGCTCGAGGACGATCTCCTCGAGCGGGTCCGGCACGCGATCCTGCCGACCGCCACGCTGGCCCTCACGCAGTTCGCGGCAATCGCCCGCTTCACCCGCTCCTCGATGCTCGACGCCCTCGGGCACGACTACGTCCGCACGGCGGAGGCCAAGGGGGTCGGTCGCGGCGCCGTCCTCTACCGGCACGCCCTGCGCAACGGCCTCATCCCGATCGTCACCGCCGTCGGCCTGTCGCTGCCGGCGCTGATCGGCGGCGCCGTCCTCACCAAGACGGTCTTCGCCTGGCCCGGTCTCGGGCGCCTCGCCGTCGACGCGATCCTGGAGCGCGACTACCCGGTCATCATGGCGATCGAGCTGATCGTCGCCGCGGCCGTGGTCCTCGCCAACTTCCTCACCGACGTCGTCTACACGCTCGTCGACCCGAGGATTACCCTGGAATGAGGACGACCCGGCCATGAGGACCGGAGTCTGGTGATGGGCGCCAGGGGATGGAGCGGGGCCCTGCTCGTGGGGCTGCTCGTGCTGGCGGCCGCCGCCGGACCGGCGCTGGCGCCGCAGGACTACGCGGAGCAGGACCTCACGCGGAGGCTCGAGGCCCCGTCGGCGGCGCACTGGCTCGGGACGGACGGTCTCGGCCGCGACATCCTGTCGCGTCTGCTCTTCGGCGCGCGGCTCTCGCTGGCCATCGGCGTCGGCGCGACGGCGCTCGCCGTGGCGGTCGGGATCGGCGCCGGCGCGATCGCGGGGTACTTCCGGGGACGCGTCGACCGGGTGCTCATGCGGATCACCGACGTCTTCATGTGCATCCCGGCGCTGTTCCTCGTCCTCATCGTCGTGGCGGTCTTCGGCGCGAGCGTGCGGAACACCGTGCTCGTGATCGGGCTCGCCTACTGGCCGCCCACGGCCCGCTTCGTGCGGGGCGAGGTGCTGGCCCTCAGGGGGCAGCCCTTCGTCGAGGCGGCCCGGGCGCTCGGCGCGGCCGACCTGCGCATCCTCGGAGGCCACGTGCTCCGCAACGCCATGCCGATCGTGCTCACGCAGGCGAGCCTCTTCGTCGCCAACGCGATCCTCGTCGAGTCGGCCCTCTCGTTCCTCGGCCTCGGCGTGCCGCCGCCGCTCCCCTCGTGGGGCGCGATGCTCGCCGACGGGCGTCGATTCCTCCTCCAGGGCTGGTGGATCGCCACGTTCCCGGGGCTCGCCATCTTCCTGGTGGTGCTCGGCTTCAACCTCCTCGGCGACGGCCTCCGCGAGGCCCTCGACCCGAGGCTCACCGCCCCGCGACGGCGTCGTGGCGTCGCGGCGTAGGGAGGACTGGTCATGTCACGACTCGTCGGCATCGCTCTGGCCCTCGCGCTCCTGGGGCTCGGCCTGCCGGCTCCCGGCGCGGCGCAGGCGCCCCGGCAGATCGTCATGGGGATCGAGACCGACCCCCGCTCGCTGAACCCCGTCCTCTTCCGGGGCGGCACGGAGTTCGACCTCCTCTGGCAGATCTTCGACAGCCTCTTCGAGCTGGGGCCCGATCTCGTGCCGCGGCCGGTGCTCGCCGAGTCGGTGCAGGTCTCGCGCGACGGCCTGACGTACACCATCCGGCTCAAGGCCGGCGTCACCTGGCACGACGGCAAGCCGTTCACGGCCGAGGACGTCGCCTTCACGATCCGCGAGCACCTGAACCCGGCCAACGCCTCGTCGTGGCGGAGCAACTTCCACGCCTTCGTCGGCTTTCCCGAGCTGACGGCCAAGGAGAACCCGGTCCCGTACGACGCGCTGCCAAAGAAGCCGGTCGAGGTCCTCGACCGTCACACGGTGCGCCTGAACCTGCGCTATCCGTACGCGCCCCTGCTGACGGTGCTCGTGAGCCCCCAGGGCGGCATCCTGCCGAAGCACCTCCTCGAGGGGAAGAACCTCAACACCGCCGAGTTCAACCGCAAGCCGATCGGCACCGGCCCCTTCCGCCTCGTCGAGTGGCGCCGCGGCGACCGCCTGGTCCTCGAGGCCAATCCGGACTATCACCGGGGCCGGCCGCCGCTCGACCGGGTCATCATGCAGATCATCCCCGAGATGACGGTCCGCCTCACCCAGCTCGAGTCGGGCGGCATCCAGTTCCTCCGGTCGCCGGCGCCCGACGCCATCCCGGCGATCCGCAAGAACCCGAGACTCTCGACCCTCTTCGGCGAGGACGTGAACTTCCGCGGCATCCTCTTCCAGCTCAAGCACCCGGCGCTGGCCGACAAGCGGGTGCGCCAGGCGATCGCCTTCGCCATCGACACGAAGACCATCAGGGAGACGCTCGGGCGCGGTTACATGACCGAGGCGAACGGCCCCATCCCCCCCAACAGCTGGGCCTACACCACGAAGGTCAAGCCGACGCCGTACGACCCCGAGCGGGCGCGGCGGCTGCTCGCCGAGGCGGGCTACACGGCCGGCCGGGACGGCGTGCTCGAGAAGGACGGCCGGCGGCTCTCGCTCGGCCTCGTCGTCGAGGCCTACGAGAACCTCGTGGACGTGGCGGCCGCCATCCAGCAGCAGCTCAAGGCGGTCGGGGTGCAGGTCTCGGTCGAGCCGCTCGAGTTCGGCGCGTGGTCCGATCGCTTCATGAAGGGCGCGTACGATCTGCTCCTCATCGCCTCGGCCGGTTCCGTCGACCCCGACCCGATCAACTACAGCCTCTTCCGCACCGGGCAGCCGCGCAACACCAACGGCTACAGCAACCCCAGGGTCGACGACCTGCTCGACAGGGCACGGTCGGCGCGGACGCAGACCGAGCGCAAGGCGCTCTACGCCGAGTTCGTCGAGATCCTCGACGACGAGAAGCCGATCCACGTGCTCTACCATCAGCAGCGCTGGTACGCGTTCGACCGGCGCTACAAGGGGTTCGAGCACCTCGGCGTGTCGGCGGGCGTCCTGCAGTCGCTGCGGCGCGTCCGGTTCCAGCCGTGACGTTCGATCTCGTCATCGAGGGAGGGACCGTCGTCGACGGCACCGGCGCGCCCGCCCGCGTGGCCGACGTGGGCCTCGCGGCCGGCAGGGTGGTCGCCCTGGGCGACCTCGCCTCCGCCCCGCGCCGGGAGACGTTCCGCGCCGCCGGCCTCGTCGTGGCGCCCGGCTTCATCGACTGTCACTCGCACTCCGACGTCTCCTGCCTGCTGAACCCCCAGG
>DATCKS010000427.1:0-5696 GCA_036562265.1 Thermodesulfobacteriota bacterium
CGGGGATCCAGGGGATCGCGCCGAGACAGACGACCTGCGTCGCCGCGGCGACCGCGAGCCCGTAGTACCCGTAGCGCCGGGCGCCCGGCAGGTCGCCGCGTCCGAAGAGCTGCGACGCGAAGCTCGACACGATGAACACGACCCCCATGGGCAGGATCAGGATGGAGAAGGTGTTGAGCGCGCCGGCCGTCGTGGCGGCGAGCGCGGCTTCGCCGAGGTCGGCCACCATCACCGCGTCGGCCAACCCGATGACCACCTGGGTGGAGCGGGAGACGATGATCGGCCAGGCGAGGCCAAGGAGGGCCGAGAGGGAGACGTCGGGACGACGGTGCGGGGTCACGGGCATCCGGACATCTTACTCGCGGCGGCGCCGACGTCACGCCGCCGGCGGTCATCCCGGGGTTGACAACGCTCCGCCGAGCATGATTACCTCGCCGGAGGAGGGTCGCTCGTCACCCGCGTCGTCGCACACCATGAAGCACGAGGACCCTGCCTGCCGACTCGTCGACCACGTGATATCCACCACGCCGCACGCGTAGCCGAACGGGGAGGGCGTGTATGACCAACGCCGGCGGCCCCATGTGGCCAGTCCGGGCGAGGCGGCGCATCCGCGACCTCATCGAGGGTCTCGGCGCGATCTTCTGGGAAGCGGACGCCGCGACCTGGCAGTTCACCTTCGTGAGCCGGCGCGCCGAGGAGATCCTCGGCTACCCGATCGAGCGCTGGCTCCGAACGCCCGACTTCTGGATCTCGCTCGTCCACCCCGACGATCGCGAGAGGGCGATCGCGCATTGCGAGGCGGCGATGCGCGAGGGGCGCGATCACGAGATCGAGTACCGGGTGGTGGCCGCCGACGGCCGCGTCGTCTGGCTGCACGAACTCGTGCACATCGTCCGTGACCCGGAGGGACGGGCGCTGAAGCTGCGAGGCGTGATGGTCGACATCAGCGCGCGCAAGCGCGTGGAGGAGGCGCTCAAGGCCCGGGTGCGGCAGCAGGCCGCGGTCGCCGATCTCGGCCAGCGGGCCCTCACCGGGGTCGACGTGGCGACGCTGATGAACGACGCCGTCGGCCTGGTCGCCCGCACGCTCGAGGTCGAGTACGTGAAGGTGCTCGAGCTGCTCCCCGACGGCACCACGCTCCGCCTCCGCGCGGGCGTGGGGTGGGGCGCCGACCTCGTTGGCCAGGCCACGGTCGGCAGCGGCCGCGATTCCCAGGCGGGCTACACGCTCCTCCGCGGCGAGCCGGTCATCGTCGAGGACTGGCGGACCGAGCGCCGCTTCAAGCTCCCCCCGGTCCACCAGGCGCACCAGCTCACGAGCGGCGTGACCGTCATCATCGACGGCCGGCGTCGCCCCTTCGGCGTCCTCGGCGCGCACAGCAGTCGACCGCGGACCTTCACGCGGGACGACATCCACTTCCTGCAGGCCGTCGCCAACGTGCTCGCCATGGCGATCGAGCGCAAGTGGGCCGACGAGGCCCAGCGCTTCCTCGCCGAGGCGAGCCGGCAACTGGCCGGCTCGCTCGACTGCGACGCGACGCTCGCGAGCGTGAGCCGCCTGGCGGTGCCTCGGCTCGCCGACTGCTGTGTCGTCGACCTCGTCGACCGGGACCGGTCGATCCGCCGGCTGGGGGCGACGCACGTCGACCCCGAGAAGGAGGCGCTCGCGCGCGAGCTGCTTCGCGTCCCGCCCGACGCCGGAAGCCGGCATCCGATCCCGGAGGCGATCCGGAGCGGCCGGCCGGAGGTGCTGGCCGACGCGCAGGACGCGCTGCCCGCCCGCGTCGGCTACGACCGGCGCCAGCTCGAGGTACTCGAGGCCTTGCGCCTGCGCCAGCTCATGGTGGTCCCCCTCGTGGCCCGCAACCGGACGCTCGGCGCGATCACGTTCGCGTCGGCCAGCTCGGCCCGCTACGACGACGCCGACCTCGCCCTCGCCGAGGACCTCGCGCGGCGGGCCGCGCTCGCGGCGGACAACGCCAGGCTCTACGAGGAGGCCCAGGAGGCGATCCGGGTGCGCGACGACTTCCTCGCCCGTGCCTCCCACGAGCTCAGGACGCCGCTCACCGTCGTCAAGGGGAACCTCGCCTTCTTCGCCAGAGGCGTGGCTCCCGCGGAGGGGGCCGCCCTGGTCTCGGCCGCCAGGCGGCACGTCGACCAGATGATCCGGCTGCTCAACGACCTGCTCGACGCCTCGCGCCTGGCGGCCGGGCAATTGCCGCTCGACGTCGAGGTGGTGGAGCTCGCGGCGGAGGTCGCCGAGGTGCTGGGGCAGGTCGCGCCGCTCGCGCAGGAGAAGGGGGTCGCCATCGCGAACGCCGTCGAGGCCGGGCTCGCGCTCGTCGGCGACCGGCTGAAGATCGAGCAGATTCTGGTGAACCTGCTGACGAACGCCATCAAGCACACCCCCGCCGGCGGGACGATCCGGGTCACCGGCTACGCCGTCGCCGGCGAGCTCGAGGTGCGCGTGCAGGACAGCGGCGCCGGGATCCCGAGCGAGCACCTCGAGCGGATCTTCGAGCCGTTCGTCCAGATCACCGGCACCTCAGGGCGGCCGACCGCCGCGCGACAGGGGGCCGGCCTGGGGCTCGCCATCGCCAGGCGGCTGACCGAGCTGCACGGCGGCCGGATCTGGGCCGAGAGCGCGGGGCTCGGCTGCGGGAGCACCTTCGTCCTCCGCCTGCCGGCGGCCAAGGGCCGCGAGTGCGCCGCCTGATGCCCCCTCGAGCGGCGGCGCCCAGGGTTGCGCCGCCGACGAGCGGACCGGGGATGACGTCGACGAGGCTCGTCACGGAGGCGCCGTGAACCGGCGGCGCGCCGCCGAACTCGGCGGCCGCCTGGCCGAGCACGTCGCCGCGGGGATCGCACGGCTGGCCGGCCGGCGCTACTTCGACGGCGCCTACTTCGATCGGGTCTACGCCGATCGCGACCCGTGGGGCTACGCCGCCTCGCCGTACGAGGCGGCGCGGCGCGAGGCGGTGCTCGCGGCCCTTCCGCGGCAAAGGTACCGATCGATCCTCGAGGTGGGCTGCGGCGAGGGACACACCACGCGCCGCCTCGCCGAGCGGGGCGATCGCGTCGTGGGCCTCGACATCTCCGACCGGGCGGTGGCGCGCGCCGTCGAGCTGCCGGCCAACGTCCGGGTGGCGAGGGGCGATCTGCTCGCGCCGACCCTGCCGCCCGAGGCGCCGGCCGGCGCCTTCGACCTCGTCGTCTGCGCCGAGGTCCTCTACTACTGCTACCCGTTCCCCTTCGGCCGCACTTCCAGGCTGGTCCGCGACCGGATCGTCGCCTGGCTCGCGCCGGGCGGCGACCTGGTCCTCGAGCACCCGCGTCACACGCTCGCCCACCGCCCGTTCGACCGGCTCGTCGGCGCGACGCTCGTCACGCTCGAGCGCCGGCGGGTCGCCCTCCCCCCTCGGCCGGTCGCGATCGCGGTCTACCGGCGGCGCGAGGGGGCCGTCAGAGCGTGACCGTCTTGCCGTCCTCGGCCGTCTCGCAGGGGACCTCGGCGAGCCGGCCGAGCATGTCGCGGCTCATGTGGGTCAGGATCACCCGTCTCGCGCCGATCCTCGGCAGGGCCCGCGCGAGCGTCGCGTAGTCGAGGTGGTACCGGATCGGCTTGTCGAAGAAGTAGGCCTCGGCGATGAGCAGGTCCGCGCCGGCCGCCGCCTCGACGAGGGCGTCGGTCCACTCCGTGTCGCCGGTGTAGGCGATGACCCGGCCGTCGCACTCGAGCCTGAGCGCGAAGGGGGGCGCGCCGCTCGCGTGCTGCACGACCGTCGGGGTCAGCACGAAGCCGCCGAAGGTCCGCGGGACGTCCGGCTCGAGGTCGATCAGCTCGAGCGGGAACGCGCGCGCCACCCGCGACGAGCCGGGGAAGAGCGCCTCCATCGTCTCGGTCACCCGGCGGGCCGTCCCGGGAGGGCCGGCGACCAGGAGCGGTCGGGTCCGTTTGCTGACGAGCTGCGCGTCGAGGACCAGGAACGGGACGCCGCCGAAGTGATCGCCGTGGAGGTGGCTGAGGAACACGGCGTCGACGGCGTTCGGCTCGACGCCGAAACGGCGCATGGCGACGAGCGACGAGGCGCCGCAGTCGAGGAGGACCCGCCCGCCGCCCGCCTCGACGAGGATGCACGCCTGGAAGCGGCCGCCGCTGCCGAAGGCGTCGCCGCTGCCGAGGAAGGTGACGCGCACGGGCGTCGCGCTCACGTCGCCTCCTGAGCGATCTTCATCCTCTGCGCCTCGTCGGGGAGGGGACCGTAGCCGGCCCTCATGTTGTCGCGCAGGTGAGCCACCCGGGAGGTGGCGGGGATCGCGCAGGTGATCGCCGGGTGCGAGACGACGAACTTGAGCAGGAGCTGCGCCCAGCTCTCGCAGCCGATCTCGGCGGCCCACGACGGCAGCGGGCGGCTCCGCAGGCGGCGGAACAGGTTGCCGCCCGCGAACGGCCGGTTGGCGATCACCGCCACGCCCCGGTCGAGGCAGAGCGGCAGGAGGCGCCGCTCCGCCTCCCGCTCGCCGACGGAGTAGTTGATCTGGACGAAGTCGATCGGCTCGGCGGCGACGATGCGCGCCACGTCGTCGTGGGCCCCCGCCGTGTAATGCGTCACCCCGATGTAGCGGACCCGCCCCTGCCGCTTCCACTCGCGCAGCGTGTCGAGGTGCGTCGCGACGTCGACCAGGTTGTGCACCTGCATGAGGTCGATGCGCTCGACCCTGAGCCTGCGCATCGACGTCTCCATCTGGCGGATACCGGCCGCCTTGCCCGAGGTCCAGACCTTGGTGGCGAAGAAGAGCGACTGGTGGAGCCCGAGCCTGGCGGCGAGGTCGCCGACCACCTCCTCGGCCCGGCCGTACATCGGCGAGGAGTCGACCAGCGTCCCGCCCATCGCCGCGAAGGCGGCGAGGACCTCCTCGAGCGGGGCGCGCTCGGCGGGGCTCTGGCCGACGTCGAAGGTCTGCCAGGTCCCGAGCCCGATCACCGGGAGCATCTCGCCCGACGAGGGGATGCGGCGGGTGAGCATGGGGCCCGCCGGGGCCGCGGCCGCCCCCGGGGCGGCGCCCGGCGATGCGGCTGCCAGTCCTGCCATCGCCGCGCCGATCAGGCGCAGCCCCTCGCGTCGACTCATCGCCGGCATGGTGCCTCCGGACCACCCGGCGACCATCTTGCCACGAACGCCGCCCCGCTGCGCGCGGTCGGTGGGCGCCCCGGCTACCGGACGAAGAACCGCATGTCGGCGAGGCCGGAGAAGAGCGCCCCGCTGGTGGCCGTCTGGCTGTCGCCGGTGAGTCGCCGGTTCGCGTAGCGCTCCGGGGACAGGTTGTGCAGGATGCACCGGTTGTTGACCGTGCCGGCCTCCCCGGCGAACTGGACGACGAGGTTGTCCTTGCCGTTGTAGCGGAACGGCGTCGACAGCGGGACCTCGATCCAGTCACCGCGCCTGAGCCCGCCCGGCACCGTGACGCTCCCGCTGAAGACCAGCGTCGCGTCGACCATGTTGGCCGCGAACTCGGTGTCGAGCGCCGTCGCCGTCGTGTGACCCATGGTCACCTCGTACCCGGTCTACGTCGCCGCAACGGAGCCCAGGTTGCTGAGCCGGCAGGCGATTTTCGTGATGGTGCCGGCGCTCCCCAGTTCGCTGGCGAGGTACAGGTACTGCCGCTTCCCGTCGAACTGGCCGAACGGCACCGCGT
>DATCKS010000438.1:0-2576 GCA_036562265.1 Thermodesulfobacteriota bacterium
GATCTCGAGGCGGCCGGCCCGGCGTGGGGCCGGCCCGCCTCTCGAGGAGCGAGATGCCGAAGTTCTGCGCGAACCTCTCGATGATGTTCGGCGAGGTGGCGTTCCCCGATCGCTTCGCCGCGGCCGCGAAGGCCGGCTTCACAGGGGTCGAGTACTGGCTCCCCTACGCGTACTCGACGCAGGAACTGGTCGACCGCCTGAAGGGGAACGGCCTCGTGCAGGTCCTCTTCAACCTGCCGGCCGGCGACTGGGACGGCGGGGAGCGCGGGATCGCGGTCATGCCCGATCGCGTCGGCGAGTTCCAGGACGGCGTGGGGCGGGCGATCGACTACGCGAAGGCGCTCGACTGCCGGGTGCTGAACTGCCTCGTCGGCAAGACGCCTGCCGGCGTCGACCCTGCGAGGGTGCACGAGACCCTGATCGCCAACCTCAGGTTCGCGGCGCGGGCGCTCGGCCGGGCGGGCATCACCATGGCGATCGAGGCGGTGAACACCCAGGACGTCCCGGGCTTCCACATCTCGACGACGCGCCAGGCGCTCGAGGTGATCGACGAGGTCGGGGAGCCGAACGTCGCCTACCTCTGGGACATCTACCACATGCAGATCATGGAGGGGAACCTCATCAAGACCATGCGGGACCACCTGCCCCGCATCGCGCACATGCAGCTCGCCGACAACCCGGGCCGCCACGAGCCGGGCACCGGCGAGATCAACTTCCCCAACCTCTTCGCGGCCATCGACGCCGCCGGCTACACCGGCTGGATCGGCTGCGAGTACAGGCCGAAGGGAACGACCGTCGAGGGGCTCGGATGGATGACGCCCTACAGGGGGAACGCCTGATGACGAAGACGCTCGGGTTCATCGGCCTCGGCATCATGGGCAAGCCCATGGCCGGGCACCTCATCGACGCCGGCTACACCGTCCACCTGCACAGCCGCTCGGGCGTGCCGGACGAGCTGGTGAAGAAAGGCGGCAAGCCGGCGAAGAGCCCGGCGGAGGTCGCGCGCGCGGCCGACATCATCATCACGATGGTGCCCGACACGCCGGACGTCGAGGCGGTGCTCTTCGGCCCCGCAGGTGTCGCGGAGGGGCTCTCGAAGGGGAAGATCGTCGTCGACATGTCGTCGATCTCGCCGGTGGCGACGAAGGCCTTCGCGAAGCGGCTCGCCGACATGGGGGTCGAGATGCTCGATGCGCCGGTGTCGGGGGGCGAGGTCGGCGCGAAGAACGCCACCCTCACCATCATGGTCGGCGGCAAGCCCGAGGTCTTCGACGAGGTGAAGCCCATCTTCGAGAAGCTGGGCAAGAACATCACGCTCGTCGGGCCGTCCGGCGACGGTCAGACCTGCAAGGTCGCCAACCAGATCATCGTCGCCCTGACGATCGAGGCGGTCGGCGAGGCGCTCCTCTTCGCCTCGAAGGCGGGCGCCGATCCGGCCAAGGTGCGGCAGGCGCTGATGGGCGGCTTCGCGTCGTCGAAGATCCTCGAGATCCACGGCGAGCGGATGATCAAGCGGACCTTCGCGCCCGGCTTCCGCATCGCCCTCCACCAGAAGGACCTGAACCTCGCCCTGCAGTCGGCCAGGGCGCTCGGGGTGTCGCTGCCGAACACGGCGACCTGTCAGGAGCTGTTCAACGCCTGCGCGGCGCAGGGCGGGGCCGGCTGGGATCACTCCGCGATGGTCCGGGCGCTCGAGACGCTGGCGAATCACGAGATCGCGAAGGGGTAGCCGTGCCGACGCCGAAGGTCGCCTACATCGGAATCGGGATCATGGGGCGGGGGATGGCCCGCAACCTCCTCCGCAAGGGGTTTCCCGTCACCGTCTTCAACCGGACTCGGGCCAAGGCGGAGGCGCTCGTCGCCGACGGCGCCACCGTGGCGTCGAGCGCGGCGGAGGCCGCGGCCGACGCCGACGTCGTCATCACCAACGTGCCCGACTCGCCGGACGTGGAGGCGGTCGTCGCGGGGCCGGGCGGCGTGCTCGAGACGCTCCGCCCCGGCGCCATCGTGATGGACCACTCGACCATCTCGCCCGAGGTCACGCGCCGGCTCGCGCGCCTCGTCGAGGCGCGCGGCGGCGCCTTCCTCGACGCGCCCGTGACCGGCGGGGAGAAGGGGGCCGCCGAGGGGACCCTCACCATCATGGTGGCCGGCCCGAAGGCGGCCTTCGACCGGGTCCGCCCGATCCTCGAAGCCGAGGGCCGGAATCTCGTGTACGTCTCTGGCGAGAACGGCGCCGCGCAGGTCCTCAAGCTCATCAACAACACCGTGCTCGCCACCTACCTCGGCGCCTACGCCGAGGCG
Source organism: Thermodesulfobacteriota bacterium (assembly GCA_036562265.1). Lineage (GTDB taxonomy): Bacteria > DASVDK01 > DASVDK01 > DASVDK01 > DASVDK01 > DASVDK01. The sequence continues at coordinate 2,305 of DATCKS010000438.1, forward strand.
CTCGTCATGGCGCGCAAGGCCGGCATCGAGCCGCAGACCCTCGTGCAGGTCCTGGGCGCCGGCCTCGGCAAGTCCGGCCTCGGCGACGTGAAGTGGCCCAAGCTCGTCGCCGGCGACTACGCCCCCTCCTTCTTCCTCCGCCTGCACGACAAGGACCTCGGCCTCGCCATGGAGGCCGCCCGCGCCTTCGGCTGCGTCCTGCCGATCGGCAGCACGGTCGCGCAGCTCTTCCGCGCCGGCGTCCAGATGGGCTTCGGCGACCTCGACAACGC
>DATCKS010000471.1:0-3716 GCA_036562265.1 Thermodesulfobacteriota bacterium
CCCCGCCACCCCATCGACTGTCCTCCTCCCATGTCGATCTCGATGCATGGCCGTTCACGGCAACATCCTCACTCTAGCTCGCGGCACGGCCGTCCTCGCCCGCCGGCGCGACGGCGGGTTCGCGACCGGACGGGGAACGGAGGGGACGGCCGCGACCCGAGCCGGAAATGCAAACGGGGGGTGAGCCCGACGGGCCCACCCCCCGCATGCCGGTCAGCAGCCTAGCCGACGGTCGGCTACGCCGCTCCGACCTCCGCGGCGGAGCCGACCTCCGTACTGGATGCGACCGTGCTGCATTGGGACATCGGCACCACCTCCTTTCTATCCACGCACGGGGCGAGCCCGTGGGATGCGGGCACCCTAGCGGGTTGCAGCGGCGAGGTCAAGACGCGAGCGCCGCCTCGAGCTTGGCCCGGTCGAAGCCGACGATCTTCGTCGTGCCGTCGATGACGGTGACGGGCACGGCGCTGTAGCCCATGTCCCGCAACTCGTTCATCGCGGCCGGGTCCTGCCGCACGTTCTTCTCGGTGTAGGGGATTCCCTTGTGTGATAGAAACTCCATCACCTGGTGGCAGGCCCCTCACCCGGTGGCGCTGTAGACGGTGACCGACTTGGCCATCGCTGTCCTCCTTCGAGGTGTCGTCTCTTCGTGGTGGATAGTAGCGCGGCGTCTGCCGCCGCACGGTGACGCGCGCCGCGCCGCGCGAGCGGCCGGACGGCGGCCGCCGCGGGGCCGGCGACGCGCCTAGCGCCCGAGCGCCTTCGCCAGCGCGGCCACGACCAGCGGCGCGCAATGCGCGCGGTCCTCGGGGAGGCCCCCGAGGGCCGACTCGATCTCCCGCGGCTCGAGGCGGGCCGCCTCCTCGAGGGTGCGGCCGCGCAGAAGCTCGGTCGCCGCCGACGCGGCGGCGATCGTGCCGCTGCAGCCGAGCGCGCGGAAGCGGGCCTCCACGACCCGATCGCGATCGACGCGGAGGGCGAGCCGGACGCGAGCCGCGGTCCGGTCGTGGCGGGCCTCCCCGACGTGCGTCGCGCCCGGGAGGTCCCCCACGTTGCGCGGGTTCCTGAAGTGGTCGGCGGCCCGCTCCGAGTACATGGCGCAAGTCTAGCGCACCCTGGCCCCATGGGGCCGCGCGCCCCCTTCGCGTGAGGACTTCGACACACCCTTCGCTCGAGCCGGGTACGCTTCGTGCCCCGCCTGAGGTGGAAGTCGGCCGGGGGACGAGCCGTGAGGCGTATCAACGGTCTCGAAGTCGATCAGGATCTCGCGTTCGAGCGGAAGAGCTGGACGGTCCAGCGGGTCGGCTGGGGGGTGATGACGCTTGCCGTCGTCGCCGCCCTGGCCGGGCTCCTCGGACCCGGCCCGGCCAGCCGGGCGACGGCCTCGACGCCGGACGGAGCGATCGCGGTCGAGTACGACCGCTTCGTGCGCGCGAGCGCCCCGGCGGAGATCGGCGTATCGGTCGGCCGAGGCGCGATCCAGGGCGGCGTGGTCCGTCTCTGGGTCGACCGGCGGTACGTCGCCGAGGTCGCGTTCGAGCGGATCGTTCCGGAGCCGGCCTCGGTGGAGGTCGCCCGGGACCGACTGGTCTACGTCTTCGCCGCCGCGGCCGGCGCGACGACCGGCCGGATCGGCTTCACCGCCAGGCCGAGGACCTTCGGGCGCAAGACCGTCCGGCTCGGTCTCGACGGCGGCTCCGAGGTGGTCTTCGGGCAGTTCGTCTACCCCTAGCGCGGCTCGCGCCGAGGAGCGCCCATGGACTCCGTCGTGAGAGGCCTGCTCGTCTACGCCGTCCTGCTCGTCCTCGTGCGGATCTGCGGCAAGCGGACGCTGTCCCAGACGACCACGTTCGACTTCGTCCTCCTGCTGATCATCGCCGAGGCGACGCAGGAGGCGCTCATCGGGGCCGACGGCTCGATGACCAACGCCGCCCTGCTGGTCGTCACGCTGCTCTGGCTCGACGTGCTCCTGTCGCTGGCGAAGCAGCGCTTCCCGAACCTCGAGCGGTGGATCGACGGCCTGCCCGTCGTCCTCATCGAGGACGGGCGGCTCATGCGCGACCGGATGGACAAGGTGCGGGTCGACGAGGCCGACATCCTCGAGGCGGCGCACGACAAGCACGGCCTCGAGCGCCTCGATCAGGTCAAGCACGCCATTCTCGAGCGCGGGGGGAAGATCTCGGTCGTCCCCTGGCGCTGATCGGCGCCCGCCGGTTGCGGGACCGCGCCGGTCGCGGCGGGACAGGCGGCCGCCGGCCGTCCCGCCCGGCGCTTCTCGTCCGCGCGTCGATCACGACGCGTGGTCCATTGGCGCTTGCGCGCGCCGTGCGTGGCGCCTATGGTGGACGTCTCGTGTCACGCGTCGACGCGACGCGGGCTGCCGGTCACGGCGCCGGCCCGTCCAGCAGGCGCCCGCGTCGGCGCACGCGGCCGGACGATCGGACCCGGAGGGCGGCCCCGTGAGGATCGCGTTCGTCAACCAACCCTGGGCCGCCGTCGTCCCCGGCGAGCCGGGCGACTCCCTGTCCATCTGGATCGACGAGGTCGGCCGCCGCCTGTCCCGTTCGCACGAGGTGATCGCCTACTCGCGGCAGATGGGCACCCAGGGTCGCGTGGAACGGCACGACGGCGTGGAGCACCGCCGCGTGCCGGTCACGGTCGGGCGGTTCATCCGTCCGCTCCGGCTCCTCGACCGCCTCGAGGTCCTCGACCCGAGGCGCCCGGTCTTCGCCTCGACCCTCTACTATCCCGACTTCGGCCTGCTCGCCGCACGAGACATCGGACGCCGGCGCTGCGACGTCGTCCACGTCATGAACTTCTCCCAGTTCGCCCCGATGGTGCGCCGCGCGAGCCCCGATGCCGCCGTCGTGCTCCACATGCACTGCGAGTGGCTGAGCAGCCTCGACCGGCGGATGATCGAGCGGCGTCTCGGCGCGGTCGATCTCGTCGTCACCTGCTCCGAGTACTGCACCGACCTGGTCCGCCGCGCCTTCCCGCAGTTCGCGAGCCGCTGCCACACCGTGTACAACGGCGTCGACGTCGATCGGTTCGTCCCGGCGCCGGACCGCGGCGAGGCGACCGGCTCGCGCCCCAGGCGGATCGTGTTCGTCGGCGTCGTCTCCCCCCACAAGGGCGTACACGTCCTCCTCGAGGCCTTCCGCGAGGTGCACGCCAGGCACCCCGATGCGGAGCTGCACATCGTCGGCGGCGACGTGGTCGTGTCGAAGGCGATGACCTGGTCGGCGGACGACGACTTCGCCACGCGCGCCCTGGCGCCGTACTACGAGATGGACTACCCGGCCCACCTGCGGAGCCTTCTCCCCTCCGCCGTGGCGCGGCAGGTGATCTTCGACCGGCACGTCCCCTACTCGAGGATCCACGAGCACTACCAGGCGGCCGACGTCCTCGTCGCCCCGTCGGTCTGGCAGGAGCCGTTCGGGATGCCGGTCGCCGAGGCGATGGCCGCCGGGGTCCCGGTCGTCTGCACGCGGAGCGGCGGCATGCCGGAGATCGTCGAGGACGGCACGACCGGGTACGTGGTCGAGCGAGGCGACGCCGGGGCGCTCGCCGCGGCGATCCTCCGGCTGCTCGAGGACGAGGCCCGGCGGCGGACCATGGGCCGGGCGGCGCGGCAGCGGGTGCTCGAGCGCTTCACCTGGGACGCCGTGAGCGAGAGCCTGCTCGCCTGCTACGCGCGGATCGAGCCACGTTCGGGC
>DATCKS010000497.1:0-8205 GCA_036562265.1 Thermodesulfobacteriota bacterium
GTCCGCAGGTCTGGATGAGGGAGCGCTCCGAGCGGAGGAACCCTTCCTTGTCCGCGTCCAGGATCGCCACCAGCGAAACCTCGGGGATGTCGAGTCCTTCCCGCAACAGGTTGATCCCCACGAGCACGTCGAACTCCCCGAGCCTCAGGCTTCGGATGATCTCCATCCGCTCGAGCGACTCGATGTCCGAATGCAAGTAGCGCACCCGGACCCCCGCTTCCTGGTAGTACTCGGTCAGGTCTTCCGCCATCCGCTTCGTGAGCGTCGTGACCAGGACGCGCTCCTTCCGGGCGACGCGGGCGCGGATCTCCGAGAGGAGGTCGTCGACCTGGGTCGACGCGGGACGGACCTCGATCGCCGGGTCCATGAGCCCCGTGGGCCGAATGATCTGCTCGACGACCCGCCCGCCGCTCTTGCGAATCTCGTACTCGGCCGGTGTCGCCGAGACGTAGATGACCTGATTGTGATGTGCCTCCCACTCCTCGAACGTGAGGGGCCGGTTGTCGAGCGCCGACGGCAGCCGGAAGCCGAACTCGACGAGCGTCTCCTTGCGCGACCTGTCGCCCCGGTACATCCCGCCGACCTGCGGCACCGTGACGTGCGATTCGTCGATGACGAGCAGGTAGTCCTTCGGGAAGTAGTCCATCAGGGTCGGCGGCGGCTCGCCGGGCGCCCGGCCGGAGAGGTGGCGCGAGTAGTTCTCGATGCCGTGGCAGAAGCCGACCTCCTCGAGCATCTCGAGGTCGAACATCGTCCGCTGCTCGATGCGCTGCGCCTCGAGGAGCTTTCCCTGGGACTTGAAGAACCGGATACGCTCCTCGAGTTCCTCGCGGATGTTCGCGATGGCCGTCTTGAGCTGCTCCCGCGGCGTCACGTAGTGGCTGCCCGGGTAGATCACCGTGTGCCGCAGGCGCCGTTGCACCGTGCCGCGCAGCGGGTCGATCTCGCTGATCCGCTCGATCTCGTCGCCGAAGAACTCGAACCGGTAGGCCATCGCGTTCTCGGCTGCGGGGATCACCTCGACGACGTCGCCGCGCGCGCGGAACGTGCCCCGCTTGAAGTCGACGTCGTTGCGGTCGTAGAGCATGGTGACCAGCCGACGCAGGAACGCGTCGCGGGTGATGCGGTCCCCCTCCTGCACCACGAACCGCATGCTCGAGAAGAGCTCCGGGTCGCCGATGCCGTAGATGCAGGAGACCGACGCCACGACGATCACGTCGCGCCGCTCGAGCACCGCGCGCGTCGCGCGGTGCCGCAGCATGTCGATCTCGTCGTTGATCGACGAGTCCTTCTCGATGAAGGTGTCGGTCGAGGGGATGTAGGCCTCGGGCTGGTAGTAGTCGTAGTACGAGATGAAGTACTCGACCGCGTTCTCCGGGAAGAGCCCCTTCATCTCCTGGTAGAGCTGCGCCGCCAGCGTCTTGTTCGGCGCCATGATGAGCGTCGGCCGCTGCACCCGCTCGATGACGTTGGCGATCGTGAAGCCCTTGCCCGACCCGGTGATGCCGAGGAGGGTCTGGTGCTTCGCGCCGGCCTCGATGCCGGCCGCGAGCGCATCGATTGCCTTCGGCTGGTCGCCGCGCGGGGTGAAGTCGGAGACGAGTCGGAAGCGTCCGCTCACTTGCGCTTCCAGTCCGTCCGGCCGCCCGGCCGATCCTCGAGGAGGATGCCGACCGCCTCGAGGTCGCGCCGGATCCGGTCGGCACGGGCGAAGTCGCGGGCCTTGCGGGCCGCCGCGCGCTCGGCGATGCGCCGCTCGATCTCCTGCTCCGACAGTCCGGCCGCCGATCCGGCCGCGGCCGGCGTCACCCCGGGCGCCCAGCCGGCCGTCCCCTTGAGCCACGCCTCGGCCGGGTGCTGGAAGAGGCCGAGGACGTCGCCGATCTCGCGGAAGGCCCGGCGGGCCGCGCCGAGGGCGGCGGCGCGGACGCGGTCGTCGGGCATGGTGTCCGCCAGGCGGTTGGCGGCCCTGGCCGCCTCGTGCAGCGCCGCGAAGGCGACCGGGGTGTTGAGGTCGTCGTCCATCGCGTCCCGGAACCGGGACGGCAGCACGCGCACCGCCTCGACGTCGGCGCCGTAGGGCCCCCGGGCCGGCACGGCGCCGTCGCTCCCGTCGCGCGCCGCGCCGAGGGCGTCGAGCCGGGCCAGCAGCGTGTAGAAGTAGTCGAGCGTCTTGCGCGCCTCGTCGACGAGCCCCGGGGCGAACTCGATGGGGCTGCGGTAGTGGACCGACAGGAGGAGCACCCGGAGCACCTCCGGCCGGACGTCGGCGAGGATGTCCCGGACGCGGAGGAAGTTGCCGAGCGACTTGGACATCTTCTCGGCGTTGATGTTCACGAAGCCGTTGTGCACCCAGTACCGGGCGAAGGGGCGCTTGCCGGTGGCCCCCTCGCTCTGGGCGATCTCGTTCTCGTGATGGGGGAAGATCAGGTCCTGCCCCCCGCCGTGGATGTCGATCTGCTCGCCCAGCTCGTGCATGCTCATGGCCGAGCACTCGATGTGCCACCCCGGGCGCCCGGGCCCCCAGGGCGACGGCCACGAGGGTTCACCCGGCTTGGCCCTTTTCCAGAGGGCGAAGTCGAGCGGATCCGCCTTGCGCTCGTCCACCTCGACCCGGGCCCCCGCCCGCATCTCGGCGAGGTTGCGCTTGCTGAGCAGGCCGTACGGCGCGAAGCGGCCGACGCGGTAGTAGACGTCGCCGTCGACCACGTACGCCATGCCCCGCTCCAGGAGACGCTCGATCAGGGCGATCATCTCCGGGACGTACTCCGTGGCCTTCGGCTTCACGTCCGGCTCGCGGCACTGGAGCGCGGCCATGTCGCGCTCGTACTCCTCCGTGAACTGGCCTGCGACCGCGTGCCAGGGCCGCCCCTCTTCGGCCGCCCGGCGGATGATCTTGTCCTCGATGTCCGTGTAGTTACGGACGAACGTCAGCGTCCGGTCGGGAAACCGGTAGGTCAGGTAGCGGGCCAGGACGTCGAAGACGACCGCCGCCCTCGCGTGACCGAGGTGCGCGAAGTCGTAGACGGTGGGGCCGCAGACGTACATCCCGATGCGGCCCGGCACCAGCGGCTCGAAGGCGTCCTTGCGGCCCGTGAGGGTATTGAAGAGGCTGAAGGGCATAGTCGGCCGCCGGAGCGGTTGGGTGATTATCGCAGCCGGCGGTGACGCGTGTCAACGTGCCGAAAATCGTCGCTTTTTCGGCAACGTGGCCCGGGCTACCGAAGGAAGGGGTCGGGTGCCCGCCGGCCTTCGGGGCGGGACGCCCGCGGGCCTCCCGCCCCGGGACCTGGCGCCGCTACTCCAGCGCCGAAAGCGCGGTCCGCATCCTGGCGACCGCCTCCTCGATCTTCGGCATGGCCGTGGCGTACGAGAGCCGCAGGTAGCCCTCCGCGCCGAAGGCGGCGCCGGCCACCGTGCCGACGCGGGCGGCGTCGAGGAGGTAGTCGGCCAGGTCGTACGACGTGGCGATGGTCCGCCCCTCCCGGGTCTTGCGGCCGAGGAGCCGGGACACGTTCGGGAAGGCGTAGAACGCCCCCGTGGGCATGGCGCAGGTCACCCCCGGCAGGCTCCCCAGGGCGTCGACCAGGAACCGCCGGCGGCGGTCGAACTCGGCGACCATCATCGGCAGCTCCTCGGCCGGGTTGGCGAGGGCGAACGTGGCCGCCTTGATGGTCACCGACGAGGGGTTCGACGTGGACTGGCTCTGGACCACCTCCATCGCCCGGATGACCTCGACCGGGCCGGCCCCGTACCCGAGCCGCCACCCGGTCATGGCGTAGGCCTTGGAGAGGCCGTTGACGGTGATCGTGCGGGCGTAGACCTCGGGCGAGAGGGACGCGAACGCGGTCTGCACGAAGCCGTCGTACACGAGCTTCTCGTAGATCTCGTCCGAGCAGACGAGGATGTCCTTCTCGACGACCACCTTCGCGAGCGCCTCGAGCTCGGCCTTCGTATAGGCGGCGCCGGTCGGGTTCGAGGGGGTGTTGAGGATGAGGAGCTTCGTGCGCGGCGTGATGGCGGCGCTGAGCTCTTCGGCCGTCATCTTGAAGCCCCGCTCCGCGCTCGTCTCGACGATCACCGGCCGGCCGCCGGCCAGCAGCACCATGTCGGGGTACGAGACCCAGTAGGGCGCGGGGATGATCACCTCGTCGCCCGGGTCGACGAGCGCCATGAGCAGGTTGTAGATGGTGTGCTTGGCGCCGACCGAGACGATGACCTGCTCGGGACGGTACTCGACCCCGTTCTCGCGCGCGAGCTTCGTGCAGACCGCCTGGCGCAGCTCGGGCGTCCCCGCGGTCGGCATGTACTTGGTGAAGCCCTCTTCGATCGCCTTGATGCCGGCCTGCTTCACCGCCTTCGGCGTGTCGAAGTCGGGTTCGCCCACGGTGAGGGAGATGACGTCGACACCCCTGGCGCGCAGTTCGCGCGCCTTGTTCTCGGCGGCGATCGTCGGCGACGGTTTGACGGCGGCAATGCGGCTGGCGAGTCGGATGGCCATGGCCTAACGCGGACCTCGTGCGGCAGGTTTCCGGGACCGCGGGAACTTGCCCGCGAGCGCCTCGATGACCGGCGGCGGGACCATCCCGTCGACCGAGCCCCCGAGGCTCGCCACCTCCTTGACGAGGCGGCTCGAAAGGAACGAGTGCTTGGCGCTCGTCGTCATGAAGACGGTCTCGATGCCGGGCTCGAGGTGCCGGTTCATGAGCGCCATCTGGAACTCGTACTCGAAGTCGGACACCGCGCGCAGGCCGCGGAGGATCAGCGTCGCCCCGTTGGCCCGCGCGTAGTCGACGAGCAGCCCGCCGAAGGCGTCGACCCGTACGCGCCCCGCGGCCGGCCGCCCCTCGAGCGCCCGGCGGATCAGCTCGACCCGCTCCTCGACCGTGAAGAGCGTCCGCTTCTCCGGGTTCGTGGCGATCGCCACGATGAGCGAGTCGGCGAGGACGACCCCGCGCTCGATGAGGTCGAGATGGCCGTAGGTGATCGGGTCGAACGAGCCCGGATAGACGGCGATGCGCGTCATGTGGACCCCCCACCACCGGCGGCACGCCGCCTCGGCGCGGCCGCGTCGCGGCCGCCACCCGTCAGGCCGACCGTCGATAGACCGTGATCGCGGTCCGGCCGTACGCTCGCCGGACCGCCTCGACGAGGTCGCCGGCGGCGGCCGGCATGGCCTCGCCCGTCGCGTGCTCCGCCACCACGAACCCGCCCGGCGCGACGAGCCCCAGGTCGGCGAGCCGGGCGACGATTCCCGCGGCCAGGCCGGCGCCGTACGGCGGGTCGAGGAACACCGTCCCGAACGCCGCCCCCTCCCGCGCGAGGCGATCGAGGCTCGCCTCGACGTCGGCGCGCACGATCCGGACCCGGTCGTCCGGCACGCCGAGCGAGGCGACGTTCCTCGCCAGCACCGCGACCGCCCGCCCCGATCCCTCGACGAACGTCGCCCGCGCGGCGCCCCGCGAGAGCGCCTCGAGCCCCAGGCTCCCCGTGCCGGCAAAGAGGTCGAGGACCGCGGCCCCCCGGATCGGGGCGCCGCGCGCCTCGAGGATGTTGAAGACCGCCGCCCGGAGGCGGTCGGTCGACGGGCGGGTCGCCTCCCCCCTCGGCGCGGCCAGCCTCCGGCCGCGCCACTCGCCGCCGGTGATCCGCAGCTACTTCACCGCCGCCTTCAGGGCGTCGGGCATGACCGCCGCGACCGGCACCGGCTTGACGTACCGGTCGACCAGCGCCCGCGTCCCCTTCGCGCCGAGCTGCGTGAAGAGGAACTCGAGCTTGCCCTCGAGTTCCCGCGCGAGCGCGTCGCGGGTCGCCTCGGGCAGCTCCCAGAAGGCGGCCTTGAACGGGCCGTACCCTCGCTTGCGGTTCTTGTAGAGGAACTGCTCCTCGGTCTCGTCCGGCTTCTTCTCCGCGCCGAGCGCCTGGCGGATGTGCGCGTAGATCCGCTCGCGCAGCTCGGCCGGGAAGGCGGCCGACTCGAACATCATGTTCTGGAAGCCGGTGGCCAGGTGGATCTCGGCCGCTCCCGTCTTCGGGAAGAGGTGGAACAGCTCGTCGGGGAGCGTCGAGGCGCCGTGCTGCACGCAGCCGGCGATGCCGTACTCGCGGCAGACGGTCGACAGCCGCTCGAGCGTCCCGAAGTCGAGCTTCACCTGGGCCACCTTGCCGTCCGGCGTCGGGATGCCGCCGTGCGTGGTGCCGGTCTGCACGCTGATCTTGCTCGGGCCCTTCGCGCCCGGCTTGCGTCGCGCCAGCTCCTCGCGCACCCCCTCGACGTAGGCGCGCAGCTCCGCCTCCGTGGAGTTGTGCTTGCCGACCTCGCCGATCTCCCCCCCGACCGAGATGGTCACGCCCGCAGGCTCGAGGTCGCGGATGAGGGCGATCATCTCGGCGGTGATCTCGAAGTTCTCGCGCTGCTGCTCCCGCTCGGGCGACTTCGAGAGGTCGACGATGGTCGACGCGTCGATGTCGATGTTCATGTAGCCGGCGGCGATCGCCTCCCGCACGAGGCTGCGCAGGCCCTCGATCTCCGCCTGCCGGTCCTTCGCGAAGTTCTTCGCGTTGATCTGGAAGTGGTCCCCCTGGATGAAGATGGGGCCCCGGTAGCCTTCCTTGATGCCGGCCGCGAGGACCGACGCCGCGAAGTCGGCCGGCCGCTGGTCGGTGTAGCCCATCTCGCTCTTGGCCAGCTCGAAGATGAAGGCGCCCGCGTCGGTCCTCTTGGCCGTCCGGATCATGGCGCGGGCGAAGTCGTAGGTCATGCCGCGGATGTTCACCGCGGGGACCGTGACGCCCTCGTACTCGTTGCGAGCGCGGGCCTCGTAGAGCGCCTGGATCGACGCCGAGTGGAGGCCGAGCGCCCGAGCCGCCTCCCGGACGAGGTAGGCGGCCGCCTGGCGCACCGCGGGCGAGACGCCGTTGGCGGCGTTGTAGGCGAGCTGGTCGACGACGCCCGCGCGGAGCTTCGCCTCGTCGGTCACCTCGACGCCGTCCCGGGAAACCCGGAGGGCCGGCCTGACGGCGGCAAGCAGCGCGGAAAGGTCGGCGTACTTCTCGTAGGTCATCGCAGCGGCTCCTCCACGGCCGGCAACGCACGCGACCGCGTGGAAGTGTTCACAACTGCTCGGGAAACGTACCATCAGGCCCGCACACCGTCAACCGGACCGGGCGCGCGGGTCGTCGGTCGAGTCGCGCCTTACGGTCTCGCCGCTCGCCCCCCCTCGAGGAACCGGTCGAGCCCGCGCAGCATCTGGCGCAGGTCGCCCGGGTCGAGGTCGATCGAGAAGGTCAGGCGATGCGCACGGGCGGGGTTCGGACGGGCCGTTCCCTCGGCGACGAAGGCCCCCTCCCCGTTCGCGCGGACCTCGAGGACGAGGGCGGCGTCGACGGCGCAAAGGACGGCCGCGCCGTCCGGCGCGCTCTCGAGCGCCCGCAGGCCGTCGCGCAGGCGGCCCAACGCCTCGACGGCGAAGGTCGCCTCGTAGCTTGCGCGAAACGGTCCGGCCGCGATGTCGACCTCACCGCGCACGCGGGCGCCCCCGTCGCCGCCCGGCGCCGCGTGCGGCGGGCCGGGCAGCCGTACGCGCACGAAGTCGCCCGCGAGACGGCCGACCAGGAGCGCCGGCTCCCGGGTGGTGACCAGCGGGGTCACACCCGGATCCACGCCCCGTCGCTCGACACGATCCCGTCGGCGACGGCCTGCAGGATCACGCGGCGCGCCGCGTCCACGAGGTCCGCGGCGACGGCGATGCGCCGCTCGTCGAACGGGGCGATCGCCAGCGGGTAGCCCGGCATGGCCATCGAGCGGACCCGGGCCGGGATGCCGCGATCGGCGAGGACGCCGGCGAGAAGGTCGGCCTCGAGGGCGTTCCAGCACCGGTAGAGCTCGACGAAGCCGGGCGGCCGCGGCGCCTCGCGCGCGCCTGGCGCGAGCGGCAGGCGGCAGTCGGGGCAGGCGTAGTCGTCCTCGGTATACGTGGCCGTGCAGCTCGGACAGTACGCCATGTGCCGATCTCCCGCGCCCACGGTACCCGCGTCCCGGGCGGGCGTCAAACGGCCGCCGCCAGCCTGGCGGCCAGCCGCAAGGCGTCCGCCACGGCGTGCCCGTGGGCGTCGTTGTTGAAGTAGACGAAGGCAGGCCTCGAGGGCTTCGCCACCCCCGCGAGCCAGGCGGCCCAGTCGTCGAGGAGCCGGTCGGGATAGCCG
>DATCKS010000513.1:0-2640 GCA_036562265.1 Thermodesulfobacteriota bacterium
AACGTCTCGGGCGCGTACGGGAGGCGCTCGGCGTCCCCTTCGGTGAACGCCGCCGCCTGGCTTCCGAGCCGCGCCCGCGCGTGGGCGACGTACGCCGCCGAGCGGTCCACCCCCTCCACGCGCGCCGGCGCGGCAAGGGCCAGGACGGTCTCGCCGAGGGCGCCGGTCCCGCAGCCCACGTCGATCCAGGCGGCGCCTTGCGGCCGACCGAGCCACGCGACGAACTCCGCCGCCACGAGCCGGCTCCAGCGGCCCACGTACCGCTCGTAGGCGTCCGCGCCGGTCCACGCCTCGGCAGGTCGATCCGTCATGTCCCTGTCTCCCCTGGGCCATCGTACGCCTCCCCGGGGCGGCGGGACGGACAATCGACGTGCGGGGAGCGGCCCTACGGCTCTCCGCGCATGGCCCTGGCGAGCTGGGCCACGTGGTTGCCGTCGTGCCAGGCCCAGAACTCGACCAGGTCGCGGATGGTCATCTTCCCCCGCTTCGGGTGCGTCCCGGTCCGCGACCACTGCTCGGGCGTGAGCGCCCCGAGGCGTGCGAGCGACTCGGCGCGCCGGCGGGCGAACGCGGCCAGCGCGAGCCGGCCGTCGCAGCGCAGGTACTGGCGCTCGCTCGCCCAGCGATCGGCGTCCCCACCGGGGGGCCAGCGGGGGTCGTCGTTGTCGAGCGTCAGGGAGAGCCGCGTCGAGAACGACTCCTCCGTGTCGCGGAGGTGGCAGAGGATCTCGGTCGGGGCCCAGGCGTCCGGCGCCGGGCGGGTCGTCAACCGGGCCTCGGGGGCCCCCTCGATCAGGCGTGCCAGCTCGTCGGGTGTCTTCCCGAGCGTCGCGAGGTGCTCCTCAACGGTCGGCATCGGCGCCTCCTCACGTGTTCGACAGCCTAGCGCACGGCCGCGGCGCCGGGGCGGGCAGTTCGGCCTCTCGTGCGTTACTCTTGGGGGCATGTCGCACGGCTCCCTTGCCCTCGTCCTCGCCGCCGGGCTGCTCGCCGCGGCCGGCGGCGGGTGCGCCGCGACGGCCGGCAGCGCCGACGAGGCGTCCGTTCCCCGGCCGGTCGTGGCCGAGGCGGTTCCCCAGCTCGCCGACCTGATGCAGGGGCGGACGGTCTTCTTCACCCGCCGCCTCGGCGACGGGGGCGAGACGGTCGCCTTCAGCTTCACGCCCGACGAGGTGACGAGCCGCGGCCGGCTCATCGGCACCCTCACCTACGAGGGGCGCAGCGGAAGCGGGGTGGTGCCCGGGGTCGCCGGCACGCTCGGCTTCGCGCGCAAAGGCGAGGCCGGCTGCGGACGGCTCACGCTCGCCCTCGAGGACACGACGCTCGACTCGCTCGGCGTGCGTGCCCGATTCGAGCCTCTGGCCGTGGACCTCGCGCGGGCGGGCCGTGCGGGGCGGGCGGCCGCGGCGCTGTGCGAGGAGGCGCGCGACCTGGTCGCCCGTCTGCGTGATCTCGGCGGGGCTCTCGGAGATCTGGTGCCGCAACACTGACCGGCGCCGGCGGAATCAGGGAGGAACACATGCGTACACGGACCTTGCCCGGCACGGACATCGCCGTTTCCGAGATCGGCTTCGGCGTCTGGACGGTCGGGACGACCTGGTGGGGCATCAAGGACGAGGCAACCGGCCTGTCGCTACTCCGGCGCGCCTTCGATCGCGGCATCACCTTCTACGACACGTCGGACACCTACGGCAACGGCTACGCCGAGGAACTCCTCCGCAAGGCGCTCGGGCCGAAGCGCAACCAGATCCAGATCGCCACCAAGTTCGGTTACGACTTCTACAACTACGCGGGAGAGCGCAAGGGGCAGCAGGAGATCCCGCAGGACTGGTCCCCCGCCTACTGCCGCAAGGCCTGCGAGGCGAGCCTGCGCCGGCTCGGGACCGACCGGATCGACCTCTACCAGCTCCACAACCCCCGCATGGACGCCATCCTTCGGGATGACCTCTTCGCCACGCTCGAGGACCTCAAGCGCGAGGGGAAGATCCGCGCCTACGGCGCCGCCCTGGGGCCGGCGATCGGCGGCACGGAGCACGGCAACGAGGTCATGGCCGCGAGGCCCCTCACGACGCTCCAGATCATCTACAACCTCCTCGAGCAGGACCCGGGGCGGACCTTCTTCCCGCTCGCCCGCGAGAAGCAGGTCGGCATCATCGTCCGCGTCCCGCACTCGTCCGGCATGCTCGAGGGGAAGTACACGAAGGACACCACCTTCCCGCCCGGCGACCACCGCAACCACCGCAGGAAGGAGTGGCTCATCGACGGGCTCAAGAAGGTGGAGCGTCTCGCCTTCCTGACCGAGGGGAAGGGGCGGACGCTCGCGCAGGCGGCGCTCCGCTTCGTCCTCGCGCAGGATCCGATCGTGTCGGCGCTGCCGAACATCTACAACGAGGAGCAGCTCGACGAGTTCGCGGCCGCGAGCGACGTCCCCGACCTCACCCCGGACGAGCTGGCCGAGATCGCCGCTCTCTACGAGCGGAACTTCGACATCGTCCCCTCGCCGCCGGGGCCCTACATGAGCGGGGCGACCGAGAGCGAGAAGGCCGTCGCCAGCAACGCCTAGACCGTACTCCCGACGGGGTCGGGTCTCGACCGTGCCTCAGGGTCGAGACCCGGCCTCACACCAACCGGGCCCCGCGG
>DATCKS010000517.1:0-5653 GCA_036562265.1 Thermodesulfobacteriota bacterium
GAGCTGGCCGCCGGGGCGCGGCGGCTCGCGAAGGGTGAGGTGGGGCTCCAGCTCGACATCCGCACCGGCGACGAGCTCGAGGCGCTGGCCGCGGCGTTCAACCACATGAGCGCCGAGCTGGCGGCGAAGCAGGAGGCCCTCGTGCAGAACCTCGCGCTCGTCGACGCGCTCAGGCGCTACCAGGAGGACATCCTCCGGTCGATGGACGAGGGGCTCCTCACCGTCGACCTCGAGGGCCGCGTCGTCACCGTCAACCGCGTCGGCGCGGCGCTCCTCGGCATCCCGCCCGAGCGGGTGGCCGACCGGCCGCCGCTCGAGAGCATCATCCCGGCCGGTGCGCCGCTCGAGCGGCTGATCCGCCGGGGGCTCGAGGGGGACGAGGTGGTCGGTCACGCCGAGGTCGAGTACCAGGGGCCCGGCGGGACGCTGCCGCTCGGGGTGTCGACCTCTCCGCTGCGCGATCCGCAGGGCGCGCGGCTCGGGCTCCTCGTCCTCTTCCGCGACCTCACCGAGATCAAGGAACTCGAGGCGCGCATGCGCCGGGCCGACCGGCTGGCCGCGCTCGGCACCATGTCGGCCGGCCTCGCCCACGAGATCAAGAACCCGCTCGCCGCCATCAAGACGTTCGTCCAGCTCATCCCCCGGAAGTTCGACAACGTCGCGTTCCGTGACAAGTTCAACGTGACGGTCCCGCGCGAGCTCGACCGGGTGAACGGCATCGTCGAGAACCTCCTCGAGCTGGCGCGGGCGCCGCGGATGACGTTCGCGGACACCGACGTGAACGGGCTCATCCGGCGCGTCCTCGACCTCTACAGCCGGCAGATGGAGGAGCGGGGCATCGAGTGGGAGGCCCGGCTCGACCCGTCGCTCCCCGCCGCGCGGGCCGACGCGGAGCACCTCATCCGGGCGTTCTCGAACCTCGTCGTGAACGCCATCGAGGCGATGCCTTCGGGCGGGCGGGTCGTCATCACCACCGGTCCGGCCGCCACCCGTCTGCCGTCGGGCGCCAGGGCGATCGAGGTGCGCGTGGCCGACACCGGCGCCGGGATGGACGCCCAGACGGTGAGCCAGCTCTTCAACCCGTTCTTCACGACCAAGGCCAAGGGAACCGGTCTCGGGCTCGCCCTGACGCACAAGATCGTCGAGGAGCACGGCGGGCTCATCACGGTCCAGAGCGCGGTCGGCGCGGGAACCCTCTTCGTCGTCACGCTGCCGGTCGCCGCGCCGAGCTGATCGCTCGGGCGCCGTCCGGCGGCGGTGCCCACCGCGCTGTGCAGTCCACGCACCTCGCTGCACCGGCGGCAAGGCAGCGCGCAACGGGCGTTGCAGACCCGATCGCGGAAGTTCGAGGACTTCCCGGGGACGGGGCCAAGGGCACCCTTCTTGCTCGGACGTGGCCTCATGGTTACCGCAGTCGCCCCGCATCGGGGCCCGATTCTGATCGTCGAGGACGACCGGGGCGTACGGGAGGCGCTCGACGCCCTCCTCGGCGACGAGTTCGACCTCCGGCACGCCGCGGACGTCGATGCGGCGCTGCGCCTCTTCGAGAGCACGAAGCCGAGCCTGGTCTTCCTCGACATCCGGCTCCAGGGCGAGAGCGGGCTCGACTTCCTGCGCCGCCTCGGCCCGAGGAGCCGCGGCGTTCCCGTGGTCATGGTCACGGCGGCCGTGGACGAGGGGGTCATTCGCGAGGGCCGCGCCCTCGGCGCCGCGGCGGTCGTGCGCAAGCCCTTCGACGTGGCCGAGGTCGAGGCGATCGCGCGCGCATCTGCGCGGCTTCGTTGAATTTTTCGGGCCCCGTGCTACTCTGCCCGCATCATGCGGGCCGTCTACCTCGACCACAACGCCACCACACCGGTCGATCCCTCGGTCGTTGCCGCCATGCTGCCGTTCTTCGGCGAGGCCTTCGGCAACGCCTCGAGCCACCACTTCGCCGGGCGTCGCGCCCGGCAGGCGGTGGACCGCGCCCGTGAGGCGGTGGCGGCACTCGTCGGGGCCGACCCGGCCGAGGTGATCTTCACGAGCGGCGCCACCGAGAGCGACAACCTGGCGCTGCGCGGCGTCGCGGAGCGCGAGCCGGGCTGCCACATCGTCACCACCGCGGTCGAGCACTCCGCCGTCCTGGCGACCTGCGCCGCCCTCGAGCGGCGGGGGCACCGGGTGACCCGGCTCGGCGTCGACCGGACGGGCGCGCTCGACCTCGCCGCGCTCGAGGCGGCCATCACCGACGACACCCGCCTCGTCTCGGTGATGTTCGCCAACAACGAGACCGGCGTGCTCTTTCCGGTGGCCGAGGTGGCGCGCATCTGCCGGGCGCGCGGGGTCCTGTTCCACTGCGATGCCACCCAGGCGGTCGGGAAGGTGCCGGTCGACATGCGGGCGCTCGGCATCGACCTCCTGTCGCTCTCCGGTCACAAGCTCAACGGCCCGAAGGGGATCGGCGCGCTGGTCGTGCGTCGCGGCGTCCGCCTCCCGGCCCAGCAGACCGGCGGCAGCCAGGAGGGGGGGCGCCGCGGCGGCACGGAGAACGTCCCCGGCATCGTCGGCCTCGGCGCCGCCGCCGAGCTTGCCGCCCGGCGCCTCGCCGAGGGGGCGCCGGCGCGCGTGGCGGCGCTGCGCGACCGACTCGAGGCCCGACTCCTCGAGATGGTCCCGCAGTCGGAGGTGAACGGCGCCGGATCGCCGCGGCTGCCGAACACGCTGAACTGCACCTTCCACGGGGTGGACGGGGAGGGGGTCCTGCTCGCCCTCGACCTCGAGGGGGTCGCGGCGTCGTCGGGATCGGCCTGCGCGGCGGGCTCGGTCGACCCCTCGCACGTCCTCCTCGCCATGGGGCTTTCGCGCGAGGCGGCGCAGGGGAGCGTCCGGCTGAGCCTCGGCTACGACACGACGGACGAGGACGTGGACTACGTGGCGCAGGTCCTGCCGGCGATCGTCGAGCGCCTGCGTGCTCTCGCCCCGGCCGGCGCCGCGTAGGCGGGCCGTAAGCGGGGGCGCAGATGGCCACGCGCGCGCGCATCGCGGTCGCCATGAGCGGCGGCGTCGACTCCTCGGTCGCGGCCGCTCGCCTCGTCGCCGAGGGGCACGAGGTGATCGGCCTCTCGATGCGCCTCTACACGCCGCCCGGCGAGACCTCCCGCTGCTGCTCCGCCGACGACCTCGGCGACGCCCGCCGCGTGGCCGACCACCTCGGCTTCCGGCATTACGTGCTGAACTACGAGGACGCGTTCCGCGAGGCGGTCGTCGTCCCCTTCGTCCGCGAGTACCTCGCCGGCCGCACGCCGATCCCCTGCGTCGCGTGCAACAGCCACCTCAAGTTCGACCGGATGCTGGCCCTCGCCCGCGGCCTCGGGGCCACGGCGCTCGCCACGGGGCACTACGCCCGGGTCGAGGGGGACGGCCCGTACCGACTGCTCAAGGGGCGGGACCCGGCCAGGGACCAGTCGTACTACCTCTACCCGCTCGGGCAGGACGCCCTGCGGTACGCCCGCTTCCCGCTCGGCGACATGACCAAGGCCGAGGTCCGCGCCGAGGCGGCACGGCTCGGCCTGCCGGTGGCCCACAAGCCGGACAGCCAGGAGATCTGCTTCGTCCCCGACGGCGACCACGCCGCCTTCGTCGAGCGGGCCGCCGGCGCCGAGGCGCCGCGACCGGGCGCGGTGGTCGACCTCGAGGGGCGCGAGATCGGCCGCCACGGGGGGGTGCACCGCTTCACGGTCGGCCAGCGGCGAGGTCTCGGGCCGCTCGCCGGACCGCCCGGCACACGGCGGTTCGTGGTCGACATCGACGCGGCCGCGGCTCGCGTGACGGTCGGCCCGCGGCCGGCGCTCCTCCGCGCCGGGTGCGAGATCGCGCCGGTGCACTGGGTGTCGGGCGAGCCGCCGGCCGGCCCGCTGCGCGCCGTGGTGAAGATCCGCGCGCGGCACCCGGGCGCGCCGGCCCTCGTGACGCCGACGCCCGAGGGGGGCGCCGTCGTCCGCTTCGACGAGCCGCAGGCCGGCGTCGCGCCGGGTCAGGCCGGCGTGTTCTACGACGGGGACGTCGTCCTCGGGGGCGGCGTGATCCGGGCGGCGACGCGGTGACGCGGGTCGCCATCACGACGCTCGGCTGCCGCACCAACCAGGAGGAGGGCTCGGCGCTCGCTCGCCTCCTCGCGGCCCAGGGCTTCACGGTCGTGCCCTTCCCGGGGCCGGCCGACGCGGTCGTCGTCAACACCTGCACCGTCACGAGCGGCGCCGACGCCGACAGTCGCCGCGCCATCCGGCGCGCGGTCGCGTCCGCGCCGGGGGCCCTCGTCCTGGTGACCGGCTGCTACGCGCAGGTGTCGCCGCAGGCGGCGGCGCTGCCGGGCGTCCACTACGTGGTCGGGCACGGTGCCGCACGGCGCATCCCGGAACTCATCGCCATGGGCCGACCGTCCCGCGTCACGGTCCTCGCGCCGCCGCTGCCGCGCCGGCTCGACGACGGGCCGCTCGCCCACGGGGCGGCCGGCGGGCGCACCCGCGCGTTCCTCAAGGTGCAGGACGGGTGCGACGCCTTCTGCAGCTTCTGCATCGTCCCGTTCGCGCGGGGCCGCAGCCGGAGCCTGCCGATCGCCGCCGCCGTGGCGCGCCTGCGCGCGCTCGCCCTCGAGGGGTACCGGGAGGTCACGGTCACCGGGATCCACCTCGGCGACTACGGCCGCGGCCTTCCCCCCGGCACGGATCTCGTCTCGCTCCTGCGCGCCCTCCTCGAGGCGGACGTCGTGCCGCGGCTCCGGCTCTCGTCGCTCTTCCCGAGTCACCTCACCGACGACCTCGTGCGCCTCTTCGAGACCGCCCCGGCCCTCGTGCCGCACGTGCACCTGTCGCTCCAGAGCGGCGACGACGGCGTGCTCGCCCGCATGCGACGGCCCTACCGGCGCGCCGACGTCGAGCGGGCGGTCCGGCGCCTCGTCGAGCGGGTCCCCGACGTCGGTCTCGGCGCCGACCTGATCGCCGGCTTCCCCGGCGAGACGCCCGAGGCGGCGGCGGCCACGGTGTCCCTGGTCGAGTCGCTTCCGTTCGGCTACCTGCACGTCTTCCCGTACTCGCCGCGCCGCGGCACGCTGGCGGCCAGGCAGGGCGGGGCGCTCGGGCCGGACGAGGTCCGGCGTCGCGCCGCGCGGCTGCGCGAGGTGGCAGCCGGCCGGCGGGCGGCGTGGCACCGGCGGGCGATCGGCCGCGTGGTGGAGGTGCTGGTCGAGGCGGGAGGCGAGGGGCGGTCGCGCGAGTACCTCAAGGTCCGCTTCGACGGCCGGCCCGCTCCGCCGGCCGGCCGCCTCGTCAGGGCCGAGGTCACGGCCGACCTCGGCGAGGCGGTGCTCGCCCGGGCGGTCGAATGAACCGGTCGACGACGCTTGCCGAACGGCTCGGCTACACGTTCGCCCGCGCGGCGCTCCTCGAGACGGCGCTGACGCATCGCTCCTACGCCGAGGAGCGGACGGCGCGGGGCGAGCCGACGGCGGACAACGAGCGGCTCGAGTTCCTGGGCGACGCGGTCGTGGACCTGGCGGTGTCGCGGATGCTGCTCGCCAGGCTCCCCGACGCCCCCGAGGGGCGGCTCTCCACGCTCCGCGCGGCGGTCGTGAACGACCGGAGCCTCGCGGCGGCGGCCCACGCCCTGGGGATCGGGG
>DATCKS010000528.1:0-1564 GCA_036562265.1 Thermodesulfobacteriota bacterium
GAAGTACATGCCGCGCGGCGCCGGCTCCATCTTCTCCTTCGGGCTCAAGGGGGGGCGGGAGATGGGGCGGCACTTCATCGAGAGCGTCCAGCTCGCCTCGCATCTCGCCAACGTCGGCGACGCCAAGACGCTCGTGATCCATCCCGCGTCGACCACGCACTCGCAGCTCTCCGAAGAGGACCTGGTCAAGGCCGGCGTCTCGCCCGACATGATCCGGCTCTCGGTCGGTCTCGAGGACGTGGACGACATCATCTGGGACCTCGAGCAGGCCATTGCCGAGGCCGTCAGGAAGACGGGCGGCCGGGCGTGACCGACGAGCGGCGCGAGGCCGAGACCCCGGGTGCGGCCTGCCGGATCGTCCCGGGCTCCCACGCGAGCCCTCAGGCGGGGGTCGACCGGGACGCCTACCGGCGCCTCGAGATCCTCGAGCGCTACCGCACCATCGCCATGGTGGGGCTCTCGTCGGACCCCTACCGGCCGTCGTACTTCGCCGCGACCTATCTCCAGCGCGAGGGTTACCGGATCGTCCCGGTGAACCCGCGCTACGCCGGCCAGACGATCCTCGGCGAGACGGTCTACGCGAGCCTGCGGGACATCCCGTTCCCGGTGGACATCGTCGACATCTTCCGCGGCCCGGAGCACGTGCCGCCGCTGGTCGAGGACGCCATCGCCATCGGGGCGAAGGTCGTGTGGATGCAGCTCGGCGTCCGCCATCCGGAAGCGGCCGCGCGCGCCCGCGCGGCCGGCCTCGAGGTGGTGGAGGACCGCTGCGCCAAGGTCGAGCACGCGCGCTTCTTCGGCAAGATGTCCACCGTGGGGCTCAACGCCGGCGTCGTCTCGAGCCGGCGCGACCTGCCGGGCCGGCCGAAGCCGTCCAGCGGAGGCTTCGGCCGCAGATAGCCGCGGGCCGAATGATGGCGGCGCCGGGAGGCGCCGCCCGAGGCGAGCGGCCACCGGCCGCGAGCCGTTGACGGTGCCGCGCGGCGCGTCACCGCCGCCTCCTGCCGGCTGAACCATCCGTCGCATCCCGGGGGCCGGCGCCTCGTTTCCCCCCGAAACCGCCGCTCCACCCGCAACCTGGCGCCCGCCGCGACTGGCACCCTTCCTGCTCGGATCCGGCCGAGATCCCCACGGCCGCCGCGGGAGGGTGCCGCATGCCGAATGCCGTCGTTCAGGAACGAGACCGGGTGCCCGATCTGCTTCGACACCGCCTGCCGGTCGACTTCCCCGTGACGATCGAGGTCGGCTCGGGGGAGCGGCGCGAGGTCGGGACGGTGGCGAACCTGAGCGGGCGCGGGATGTTCGTCGCGAGCCGCATGCAGGTGCCGGTCGGGACGGCGCTCAGGCTCACCTTCTACCTGCCGCTTCCGACCGGGGCGAGGCCGATCGTCGCCTCGGCGCGCGTACGCTGGGTGAACGACCCCAAGGCGCCCCGCGCGCCCGACCTGCCGGGAGGCATGGGGCTCGAGTTCGTCGGTCTCGACGGCGGATCGGCGCGCGACCTCGAGCGGTTCCTGAACGACCTCCTGGCGGCACCGGTTGCGTAGCGCGGATTCCCTCGGGG
>DATCKS010000530.1:0-2201 GCA_036562265.1 Thermodesulfobacteriota bacterium
TCGGGCGTCATCGACAGGATGATCGCCTCGACGCGGTCGAGCTCCCGCTCGTCGATCTGGAGGTTGCCGAGCTGGGCGCCGATGCCCGGGATCATCTTCAGCAGGCTCCCGAGCGGGCCCATCCGGCGCATCTGGGCGAGCTGGTCGAGGAAGTCGTCGAAGGTGAAGGCGTCCTTGCGGATCTTCCGCTCCAGCTCGGCCGCCTTCTTCTCGTCCATCGCCCGCTCGGCCTTCTCGATGAGCGTGAGGACGTCGCCCATGCCGAGGATCCGCTGCGCCATCCGGTCCGGGTGGAAGCGCTCGAAGGCGTCGAGCTTCTCCCCGGTCGAGGCGAAGAGGATCGGCTTGCCGGTGACGGCCTTCACCGACAGCGCCGCGCCGCCGCGCGCGTCGCCGTCGAGCTTGGAGAGGATGACCCCGTCGAACTGCGCCGCCTTGGCGAACTCCTCGGCGACGTTGACGGCGTCCTGGCCGGTCATCGCGTCGACGACGAGCAGGACCTCGTCGGGGTCGGTCCGCTTGCGGATGCGGGCGAGCTCCTCCATGAGCTCCTCGTCGACGTGGAGGCGGCCCGAGGTGTCGATGATGAGCACGTCGCGGCCGTCGGCCTTGGCCTGCTGCACCGCCCACTCGGCGATCGCGACGGGGTCGCGGCCGACGCCCTGCTCGTAGACGGCCGCGCCCGCCTGGGAGCCGACCTTGACGAGCTGGTCGACCGCGGCCGGGCGGTAGACGTCGCAGGCGGCGAGCGCGACGTCGAGCTTGCGCTCCTCGCGCAGCCAGCGGGCGAGCTTGCCGCAGGCGGTCGTCTTGCCCGAGCCCTGCAGGCCGGCCATGAGGATGACCGCCGGCTTGGACTCCAGCGCGAGCTCGCGCGACTCGCCCCCCATGAGCGCGGTCAGCTCCTCGTCGACGATCTTCACGACCTGCTGACCGGGGTTGAGCGACTCGAGCACCTCGGCGCCGAGCGCCCGCTCCTTCACGGCCGCCGTGAACTGCTTGACGACCTGGAAGTTGACGTCGGCCTCCAGCAGCGCCAGGCGCACCTGGCGCATCGCCTTGGTCACGTCCTCCTCGGTGAGCTTGCCGCGCGAGCGGACGTCGGAGAGCGCGGCCTGGAGGCGCTCTGAGAGGGAGTCGAACATGCCCGAGGGAGGTTAGAGGGGTGGGCGCGGCGAGGCGGCGGCCGGGCCCGGGTTGGCGCGCCGCCGGGTGGCGGAGCCGCGGCGCGGCGCCGGACGCAGCCGCGGCGGCAGGCCGGGGCCGCCCGCTAGTCCGGCGGGCCCATCGGCCGCTCGCCCGCGGCCGCGGGCCGGGCCCCCTCGGCGGTCCCGTCGGCGGTGCCGTCCCCGGTCGTGATCGCCTCGGACAGCTTCCCGAGCGCGGCGGTGAACTCGCTCGGGATGATCCAGACCTTGTTCGACTCGCCCTGGGCGATCTGCGGCAGCACCTGGAGGTACTGGTAGGCGAGCAGCTTCGGGTCGGCGTTGCCGCGGTGGATCGCGTCGAAGACGGTCTCGATCGCCTTCGCCTGGCCCTCGGCGTTGAGGATCTGCGCCTCGCGCTGGCCCTGGGCGCGGAGGATCGCCGCCTGCTTCTCGCCCTCGGCGGTGAGGATCTCCGACTGCTTCACGCCCTCGGCGGTGAGGATCGCGGCGCGCCGGTCGCGCTCGGCGCGCATCTGCTTCTCCATCGCCTCCTGGATCGTGCCCGGCGGGTCGATCGCCTTGAGCTCGACGCGGTTGACGCGGATGCCCCACTTGCCGGTGGCCTCGTCGAGCACGCCGCGCAGCGCCGCGTTGATCTCCTCACGGGAGGTGAGGGTGCGCTCCAGGTCCATGCCACCGATGATGTTCCGCAGGGTGGTGACCGTGAGCTGCTCGATCGCCTGGATGTAGTTGGAGACCTCGTAGGTGGCCGCGCGGGCGTCCGTCACCTGGTAGTAGATGACGGTGTCGATGTTCACCGTCACGTTGTCCTGCGTGATGACCGCCTGCGGGCGGAAGCTGACGACCTGCTCGCGCAGGTCGATGAGCGGCTTCACGCGATCGATGAACGGGATGATGATCGCCAGGCCCGGGTCGAGCGTGCGGCTGTACCGGCCGAGGCGCTCCACGACTCCCGCCCGGGCCTGCGGGATGATCTTGATGGTCTTCGCGGCGACGAACAGCGCGAAGAGCGCGAGCACGCCGATGACGATC
>DATCKS010000551.1:0-9238 GCA_036562265.1 Thermodesulfobacteriota bacterium
ACCCGACAGCGCGCGGCAGGACCGTCCGGCGAACGCGCCCTCCGGTTCTCCGGAGTCTCCTGTACCCGTCGGTCGGGCATGGCGCCGTGGGCCCGAGAGGGCAGCGCACGCGTCGCGCCGAACTGGTCGCCGACCTGGCAGGCGTCAACCGCCCTGCAGCGCCGCTCGCAGGACGAAGAGGAGGTTCGCCGGCCGCTCGGCGAGCCGCCGCATGAAGTAGCCGTACCACGACTCGCCGAAGGGCACGAGGACCCGGACGCGGTAGCCGGCGGCGAGGAGTCGGTCGCGAAGGTCGGCGCCGATCCCGTAGAGGAGCTGGAACTCGAAGCGGTCGCGAGGGAGCCTCAGGCGCGCCGCCTCGGCCTCGGCGTGCGCCACCATGTGGGGGTCGTGCGTCGCCACGGCGCAGAGCCCCCGCGCGCCGCGGGCCAGGGCGCTGAAGTGCTGCGTGATGAGCCGCAGGAAGGCCGCGTCGACGTCGCGCTTCTTCGGGTAGGCGAGCTCCGGCGGCTCCCGGTAGGCCCCCTTGACGAGGCGGACGTTGGCGCCCGCCTGGATCAGGCGGTCGAGGTCGCGCTCGCTCCGGTAGAGGTAGGCCTGGATCGCCACGCCGACGTTGTCGAACTCCCGCGCGAGCGTCTCGTGAAGGGCGAGCGTCCGGTCGGTGTACGCGGAGCCCTCCATGTCGATCCGGACGAAGAGGCCTCCCCTTCGCGCCTCCTCGAGGATCGCCCGCGCGTTCGCCACGGCCACGGCGTCGCCGAGGTCGAGGCCGAGCTGCGTGAGCTTGACGGAGAGGCTCGGCGAAAGGCCCCCGGCCAGCGCCTCGCGGACGGTGCGGCGATAGACCTCCGCGGCCGCGCCGGCCGCCTCGGCTGTCGCGACGTTCTCGCCGAGGTAGGTCAGCGCCGCGGCGCACCCGGGCGGCAGCGCGCGGACGGCGGCCAGGACGTCCGGGATGTCGGTGCCGGCGACGAAGCGGCGAACCGCCCCGCGGGTAAGGCCGGAGCGCTCGAGCCTCGCGCCGATCGCCGGACGATGCGACAGCGCGAGGAGAACCTGACGGAGCATGGCCGGTCAGGGTAGCGCGCGCCGACTGCCCGAACCAGCCGCCGGCCCTACGCCTCCTCCGGGTCGAGGGCGAGGCGCCGCAGGCGCTGCTTCACGATCGCGCGGTCCTTGCGCTTCGGCTTCGGCGTGATCACCTGCTCGGGCTTCGGCGGCAAGGGGAGCCGCCCCAGGTTCGCGAGCGCCCCGACCGCCCGGGCCGCCCGTCGCTGCCGCCTCGACTTCCGCCTGGCCATCACCACCTCGCTCCGCTCGCCGGCGCGCCGGACGGCGCCGCCCCCGCCTCCCCGGTACACTAGCGCGCGTGGCCCCCCTCCCGCCGCTCCTGTCGATCGGGCACTCCACGAGGCCGCTCCCCGAGCTGCTCGACCTCCTCGCGCGCCACGGCGTCCGATCGCTCGCCGACGTGCGCGCCTTTCCGGGCTCGCGGGCGAACCCGCAGTACCGGCGCGAGAGCCTCGAGCCGGCCCTCGTCGCGGCCGGAATCCGGTACGAGTGGATCCCGGCCCTGGGCGGCCGCCGCCCGAGGCCGCCGGGCCCCGCGCGCTTCGGCGGCTGGACCGAGCCGGGGTTCCTCGGCTACGAGGCCCACATGTCGACCGAGGAGTTCGCAAGCGGCCTCGCCCGCCTCCTCACCCTCGCCCGCGAGACCGCACCCGCCCGGACGGCGTTCATGTGCAGCGAGGCGAGGTGGTGGAGCTGCCACCGGTCGATGATCGCCGACGCGCTGGCCGCCCGCGGCCTCGTCGTGCGGCACGTGATGGACGGCGACCTCGTCGCGCATCCCCTCGAGGCCCGGCGCGGCCGCTACGCGCCGGGCGTCTTGCCGGCACCTGGCGAGCGCTAGAATCGCCGACATGCGTCGTCTCGAGACGCGCGTGTCGACGCGCACCGCCGAGTTCGAGACCAACCGTCGGCACAACGAGGCGCTGGCGGCGGAGCTGCGCGAGCGGCTCGCCCGCGTCCGGATGGGCGGGGGGCCCGAGGCGCGCGCCCGGCACGCGGCGCGCGGCAAGCTCTTCGTGCGCGAGCGCATCGACCGGCTCCTCGATCCGGGCACGCCGTTCCTCGAGCTGTCGCCGCTGGCCGCCTACGACCTCTACGGCGGCGAGGCGCCCGGCGCGGGGCTCGTGACCGGCATCGGGGTGGTGCACGGCCGCGAGGTGGTGATCGTCGCCAACGACGCCACGGTCAAGGGGGGCACCTACTACCCGCTGACCGTCAAGAAGCACCTGCGCGCGCAGGAGATCGCCCTCGAGAACCGGCTGCCGTGCCTCTACCTGGTCGACTCGGGCGGCGCGTTCCTGCCGCTGCAGGCCGAGGTCTTTCCCGACCGGGACCACTTCGGCCGCATCTTCTACAACCAGGCCCAGATGAGCGCCCGGGGCATTCCCCAGCTGGCCGCGGTCATGGGCTCGTGCACGGCCGGGGGGGCCTACGTGCCGGCGATGTGCGACGAGACGGTGATCGTGCGGGGCACCGGCACGATCTTCCTCGGCGGCCCGCCGCTCGTGAAGGCGGCGACCGGCGAGGAGGTGACGCCCGAGGAGCTGGGCGGCGCGCTCGTCCACACGCAGAAGTCGGGGGTCGCCGACTACCTGGCCGAGGACGACGCCCACGCGCTCGAGCTGCTGCGCGACCTCGTCGCGCACCTGGGGACGCCGCCGCGCCGCGCCGTCGACGTGGCCCCGCCCGAGCCGCCCGCCTACGATCCGCGCGAGCTCTACGGCATCCTGCCGGCCGATCCCCGGACCCCCTACGAGGTCCGCGAGGTGATCGCCCGCCTCGTCGACGGCAGCCGTTTCCACGAGTTCAAGCCGCGCTACGGGCCGACGCTCGTCACCGGCTTCGCCCGGCTGCACGGGTATCTCGTGGGGCTCGTGGCCAACAACGGCGTCCTCGTCTCCGAGGCGGCGCTCAAGGCGACGCACTTCATCCAGCTCTGCAACGCGCGGGGCGTGCCGCTCCTCTTCCTGCAGAACATCACCGGCTTCATGGTGGGCCGGCAGTACGAGCAGGGGGGCATCGCCAAGGACGGGGCGAAGATGGTGAACGCCGTGGCGACGTCGGTGGTGCCGAAGTTCACGGTGATCATCGGCGGCTCGCACGGCGCGGGCAACTACGGCATGTGCGGCCGCGCCTTCCAGCCCCGCCTGCTCTTCATGTGGCCGCAGGGCCGCATCTCGGTCATGGGGGGCGAGCAGGCGGCGCTCACCCTGCTGCAGGTCAAGCTCGATCAGCTCGCGGCGCGCGGCGAGACGCTCGACGCCGAGCAGCGGGAGGCCTTCATGGCGCCGATCCGCGAGGCGTACGAGCGCGAGGGCTCCCCCTACTTCTCGACGGCCCGGCTCTGGGACGACGGCGTGCTCGACCCGCTCGAAACGCGCGACGCGCTGGGGCTCGGCCTGGCCGCCGCGCTGCACACCCCGATCGGCCCCCCCGCCTACGGGGTCTTCCGGATGTAGGAGGGCAGGATGCGCCGGGTGCTCGTGGCCAACCGCGGCGAGATCGCCGTGCGGGTGATCCGCGCCTGCCGGCTCCTGGGGCTCGAGAGCGTGGCGGTCTACGCCGAGGCCGACCGCGAGGCGCCGCACGTGGCGCTCGCCGACCGGGCCGTGCCGCTCGCCGGCTCGACGGCCGTCGCGCCGTACCTGACCATCGCGACGCTGCTCGAGGCGGCGCGGGTGAGCGGCGCCGACGCCGTGCACCCCGGCTACGGCTTCCTGGCCGAGCGGGCCGACTTCGCGGCGGCGGTCGAGGCGGCGGGACTCGTCTTCGTCGGGCCGACGGCCGAGACGATGGCGGCGCTGGGCGACAAGGTGGCGGCGCGGCGGCTGGCCGCGCGCGTCGGCGTCCCGGTGCTGCCGGGGGTGGAGCTGGCCGAGGGGGCAGAGCCGGCGGCGGCCGCGGGGCTCGACTACCCGCTGGTCGTCAAGGCGTCGGCCGGCGGCGGGGGGCGGGGCCTCAGGGTGGTGGAGCGGCCGGCCGACCTCGTGCCCGCGCTCGAGGGGGCGCGGCGCGAGGCGCTGGCCGCCTTCGGCGACGGGACGGTGTACCTCGAGCGGTGGCTGCCGCGGGCGCGTCACGTCGAGGTACAGGTGCTCGGCGACGGGCGGGGCGGGCTCGTCCACCTCGGCGAGCGGGAGTGCTCGATCCAGCGCCGGCACCAGAAGCTCCTCGAGGAGAGCCCCTCGCCGGCGGTCACCCCCGCCCTGCGGCGGCAGCTCACCGAGGCGGCGCTGGCGCTGGCGCGAGCGGTCGGCTACCGCAGCGCCGGCACGGTCGAGTTCCTCCTCGACGAGGCGGGGCGCTTCTACTTCCTCGAGGTCAACACCCGCCTGCAGGTCGAACACCCGGTCACCGAGTGGGTGACCGGACTCGACCTCGTGGCGCTGCAACTGCGCCTCGCCGCGGGCGAGGCGCTGCCGCTCGCGCAGCGCGACGTGACGCTCGCCGGCCACGCCCTCGAGTGCCGCCTCGTGGCCGAGGACCCGGCCTCCGGGTTTCGGCCGGCGACCGGCCGGGTGCACGTCCTCGAGTGGCCCACCGGCCCGGGCGTGCGGGTCGACGCCGGCATCGCGCCCGGCAGCGTCGTCGGGAGCGACTACGACTCGCTCCTCGCCAAGCTCTCCACCTGGGGCGAGACGCGCGAGGCGGCCCGCCGGCGGATGCTCGAGGCGCTGCGCGCCACCACGCTGCTCGGCGTGGCGACGGTGCGCGACCTGCACCTGGCGCTCCTCGAGGACCCGGCCTTCGTGGCGGGCGACACCCACATCCGCTTCCTCGAGGCGCGCTACGCCGCCTGGCGCCCCCCGGCGCCGGCCGGGTGGCCGGCGCTGCTGGCCGCCGCGGCGCTCGCCCGCGCGGCCGAGCCGCGGGCCGCCGCGGCGGGCGCGGGCCCGTCGGGCGCGGGCCCGTCGCCCTGGCAGACCCTCGGGCCCTTCCGGCTCGGCGAGGGGCGCTGAGCCGTGCGGCTCTACTTCCGGCTCGGCGAGGCGCGTCACGCGGTCGACCTCGCGCGCGAGGCCGACGGCCGCTGGCGGGTCGAGACGGGCGACGCCCGCCTCACCGGCGTCGTCGACGGCGCGATCCCGGGCGAGGTGCGACTCGAGGTCGACGGCCGGGTCGTGCGTGCGGTGGTGGCGCGCGACGGTAGCCGCGTCTGGGTCGCCGTGGGGGGCGAGATCGCGGTGCTCGAGGAGGCCGAGGCGGCCGACGCCCGCCGGGCGCGCGAGCCCGCGGCCGGCGAGGTCGTCGCCCCCATGCCCGGCCGCGTGGGGCGGGTGCTCGTGGCCGAGGGGACGGCGGTCGAGGCGGGCGAGGTGCTCGTGACGGTCGAGGCGATGAAGACCGAGACCCCCGTGCGGGCCGAGGGGGCCGGCCGCGTCGCCCGCGTCCTCGTCGCCCCGGGCGACCGCGTCGAGCCGGGACAGCCCCTCCTCACGCTCGACCCGGGCGAGCCGGAAGACCCGGGCGGGGCCTGACGGCCGGGCGCCCGATCAGCGTCCTTCGAGCAGGTCGCGGATGCCGAGGAGCGGCAGCCACACCCACGCCGGCCGGTTGTTCAGCTCGTAGCCGAGTTCGTAGACCGCCTTCTCGAGCAGGAAGGCGTTCAGCATGATCGCCATCTGCTCCCGGTCCTCCGGGATGAACGGCTGGCCGCGCGCCGCGGCGAGGTAGGCCCGCAGGAAGGTGGCCGCCACGTACCGGTACCAGAGCACCGCGTACGGCTCGAGCCTCGCGCGGTCCTCCGGCCTCACCACGGCGGGGCTGCGCAGCGACGTGTAGGCCGCGTAGTGGAAGGAGCGGAGCATCCCGGCGACGTCCCGGAAGGGCGACCGCTTGAGGCGGCGCTCCGAGAGCGGCCGCGCCGGCTCCCCCTCGAAGTCGATGACGACGAAGTCGTTCCCGGTGAAGAGCACCTGGCCGAGGTGGTAGTCGCCGTGGATGCGGATCTTCGCGGCGTTGATCTTGCGCCGGAGGATCTGCCGGAAGCTCTCCCGGACCTCCTTCTCCACCAGGAGGACGACCTCGGCGAGCGCGCGCGTCTCCTCGTCCTCGAGGCTCCTGAGCCGTCGGCGCAGGAGCGCGAAGACCTGACGCGCGTGGCTCTGCATCGTCTGGTAGATCGATCGCTGGTAGAGGACGCTGAACGGCTCGGGCGCGAAGCCGGTGCCCGCGTCGCCCGAGGCGAGCGCCGCGTGCATCTCGGCCGTGCGCTGGCCGAGCAGGGCCGCCCGTTCGAGGTAGACGACCCCGATCCCGGTGCGCGCGGAGTCGGGGATCTCCGCGTCGGCGAGGTCGATGAGGGACGCGGCCGGCACCTCGGGCAACCCGTCGCCGCTGCCCGCCTGCGTGAGCGCCCGCTCGTAGTAGCGCTGCAGCTCGTCGAGCGTGTAGCGCCACGCGTCGCCCTGGTTCGAGACGAAGCGCGACAGCACGGCGACCCCCACCGGCTCCCGCTCCGGCGCGCGGTACTCGATCGATCCGGCAAAGGCCGGCGCGCCGGCGAACCCGGCCGTCTCCGTCAGGAACCGGCCGATCTCGATGTCCGGGTTGAGCCCCTCGTCGAGCCGGCGGTAGAGCTTCAGGATGAGCGCCTGGCCGTAGACGATGGCGCTGTTGCTCTGCTCGCCGCGTAGCACCTGCGAGGCCATGGCCGGCTCGTCGAGCGCCTCGACGGCCCGCCTGAGCGCCGCGGCCGGCGTCGCCGCCATCGTGCCGGAGAAGCCGCGGATCCGGGTCCGCCGGGTCACCATCGCGAGCAGGCTCTTGCGGAAACGCTCGTCGTAGACGCCGTCGACGAGGAGGCCCGGCTCGCGCTCCACCGTCAGGCGGGCGATGGCGGCGCCCGGCGTTCCGGTCTCGACCGCGCGCGCGGCCTCGCCGCTCACCCAGGCGATCGGCAGGACGTAGACCTCGGGGAGGCCGGCCGTGTACTCCACGTCGAGGAAGAGGAGCCTCGGCGCCCCGTTCCGACCGACCGGAACGCTCTCGCGGATCGTGACCTGCGAGATCTCGCGCGCCTTGCCGCCGAACCAGCGGCAGGTCGGCAGGAAGCGCGGCAGCACCTGCCGCTCGAGCCGCACGCGCGACTCCCCCACGAGCACGCTCTCCCAGTTACCCGCCACCACGAACTCCGGCAGGGTTGGCTGCGCCACGACCGGGGCTCCCCTCGCCTCCTCCTTGAGCGCGAACATGTAGTAGCCGTACGAGCCCAGCATGATGGGGGTCGGCCCCTCGCGCAACGGGACGAAGCGGTTGTGACTGAAGACCTCCTCCGGCACGCGCCGCGCGTACGCCGAGAGGTCGAGCTCCGTGAGCTGCGGGTGCCGCGACAGGTTCACGACGACGAGGATCCGCTCCTCGCCCAGTTCCCGGACGAAGGCCAGGACCTTCGGGTTCTCGGGGTACAGGAACCGGATCGTCCCGCGCTGGAAGGCCGGGTGGCGCTTCCGGATGGCGATGAGCCGTCTCATCCACCAGAGGAGCGACGCCTGGTTGCGCTCCTGGTTCTCGACGTTGATCGCCTCGTAGTGGTACTCCGGATCGATGATGACCGGCAGGTAGAGCCGCTGCGGGTTCGCCCGCGAGAAGCCGGCGTTCCGGTCGGCGCTCCACTGCATCGGCGTGCGGACGCCGTCGCGGTCGCCGAGGTAGTAGTTGTCCCCCATCCCGATCTCGTCGCCGTAGTAGATGATGGGGGTCCCCGGCAGCGTGAAGAGCAGCACGTTGAGGAGCTCGATCTTCCGCCGGTCGTTGTCGAGGAGCGGCGCGAGCCGCCGCCTGATGCCGAGGTTGATCCGGGCGTGCGGATCGCGCGCGTAGACCCGGTACATGTAGTCGCGCTCCTCGTCGGTCACCATCTCGAGCGTCAGCTCGTCGTGGTTGCGCAGGAAGAGCGCCCACTCGCAGGTCGACGGGATGGGCGGCGTCTGATCGAGGATGTCGATGATCGGGAAGCGGTCCTCCATCTGCACCGCCATGAACATCCGGGGCATGAGCGGGAAGTGGAACGCCATGTGGCACATGTCGCCCGAGCCGAAGTAGGCCACGGCGTCCTCGGGCCACTGGTTGGCCTCGGCGAGGAGCATGCGGTCGCCGTACTTCGCGTCGATGTGCGCCCGGAGCTCGCGCAGGAACGCGTAGGTCTCCGGGAGGTTCTCGCAGTTGGTCCCTTCCCGCTCGAAGAGGTACGGCACGGCGTCGAGCCGCATGCCGTCGACCCCCATGTCGAGCCAGTAGTCCATCACCCGGAAGATCGCCCGCCTCACCTGCGGGTTGTCGAAGTTCAGGTCGGGCTGGTGCGAGTAGAACCGGTGCCAGTAGTAGGCCTTCGCGACCGGGTCGAACGCCCAGTTGGACGTCTCGAAGTCCTTGAAGATGATCCGGGCGTCGCGGTACCGATCGGGCGTGTCGCTCCAGACGTAGAAGTCCCGATACGCCGAGCCCG
The DNA here is from genome assembly GCA_036562265.1 of Thermodesulfobacteriota bacterium. Classification (GTDB taxonomy): domain Bacteria; phylum DASVDK01; class DASVDK01; order DASVDK01; family DASVDK01; genus DASVDK01. Next base: position 8,522 of record DATCKS010000551.1, read on the forward strand.
GCTTGGCCCGGCGGGCGCGCTGGAACCAGGCGTGCTGGTCGGACGTGTGGTTGATGACGAGCTCGGTGACGACGCGGATGCCGCGGCGGTGCGCCTCCCTGAGGAACTCGCGGAAGTCCCTGAGCGTCCCGTAGTCGGGGTGGACGTCGGTGTAGTCGGCGATGTCGTACCCGTCGTCCTTGAGCGGCGACGGGTAGAACGGCAAGAGCCAGAGCGCCGTGATCCCGAGCCCTTCGAGGTAGCCGAGCTTCTCCGTGAGCCCGCGGAAGTCCCCGATGCCGTCGCCGTTGGCATCGTAGAAGGTCTTCACGTGGGTCTGGTAGATGATCGCGTCCTTGTACCAGAGGGGATCGCCGGGCACCCGGTGCCTCACATGTAGAAGTAGTCGAAGTCGGTCTCCCGCCTGAGCCGCCGGGCGATGCGGAAGATGCGGGCCGGCATGGCGGCCGGGTCGATCTCGACCAGGTTCGCCTCCCCCTGCCAGATCTGCCGGTCACCCACGAGCAGTTCCTCGACGAGGAACGGCTCCGTGGGGCCGAGCCCGAGGCGCGCGAGCGGCAGGCGCACGCGCCCCGACCGCCTGTGGTCCGGATCGAGGCTCACGACGACGAGGAGGACGTTGCCGCCGTCGGCACTCGCCTTGAGGTACGCGATGAGCCGGTCGTCGTCCACGTCCACGAAGGTGAGGTTGTCGGTGGCCTGGAGCGCCGGGTTGTC
>DATCKS010000559.1:0-1963 GCA_036562265.1 Thermodesulfobacteriota bacterium
GAAGGCCAGTCCGTCCTCGGTGAGCCGCATCCCGGCGGCCCCCAGGACTGCGGCCTGCCAGAGGCCGCCGAGCGTGGCCATGTGGACCCCGCCAGCGGCGCTGCTCATCCTCTCGGCGAGGTCGATCTCCACCGCCTGGCGAAAGTACCGTTCGGCGAGAACGGTGTCGCCGAGGCGGGCGGCGGCCAGCGCGTGGAAGGCCGGGCTGAGGGAACTGCCGTGCGCGGTGCGGGGCTCGTAGTAGCGGAAGTTCGCCTCGTGCACCTCGCGCGGGAAGGAGTCCCAGAGGAGCACCTGGAGCGCGACCACGTCCGCCTGCTTGATGACCTGGGACCGCCGGGTCCGCTCCCGCCCGAGGCAGACGTCGATCGGCACGGCACACGGGCCGTGCGCGGCGAGGTCGACGTCCTCGAGGTCGAAGAACCCGCGGAACTGCTCGAAGAGCCCCGTCCTCGGGTCGAAGCCGGTTTCGATCGCCGCGGCCACGCGCCGCCACGCCTCGGGCTCCTCGGGCGAGAGGCCGAGCCGCTCCGCCAGAGCCCGCCAGCGCTCGGGCCAGCGGTCGGCGATGAGCCGCGCGACGTCGGCGCCGCGCTCCAGGTTCCACCGGGCCATGAGATTCGTGTAGGCGTTGTCGTCGACGCCCTCGTGGTACTCGTCGGGTCCGATGACGCACCGGATGTGGTAGCGGCCGTCCGCCTCGAAGCGACCACGGCTCGCCCAGAAGCGGGCCGTGTCGAGCAGGATCTCGGCGCCGGCGTCGAGGAGGAACCGGTCGTCGCCGGTGGCGCGCCAGTAGTGCCAGACGGCGTACGCGACGTCGGCGCTGACGTGGTGCTCCTGCTCGCCGGTCAGGATCGGGACAACTTCGCCGCCGGGCGTGACCGCCGAGGAGGGGGTCACGTCCTCGCCGGTGTCCGCGGACTCCCAGGCGTAGAGGGCCCCCCGGTAGCCGAGGGCGCGTGCCCGCTCCCGGGCGGCGGGCAGCGTGTGATAGCGGTACATGAGGAGGGCGCGTGCGGCCGGAGGGTCGGTCAGCGTATAGAAGGGGAGCAGGTAGATCTCGGTGTCCCAGAAGACGTGGCCCCTGTAGGCCTCGCCGGTGAGGGCCCGGGCGCCGATCGACACGCGCTCGTCCTCGGGGTTCGCGGCGCTGATCAGGTGGTAGCCCGCGAAGCGGAGCGCGCGCTGGTCGGCCTCGTCACCCGCCACGCGGACGTCGGCCACGGACCAGCGGGCGCTCCAGGCGGCCACGTGCGCGTCGAGGAGCCGCTCGAGGCCGTCGTGCCACGCTCGCGCGAGGTGCCGGGCGGCCGCCCCGGCCGGGTTCTCGTCCTCCCGCGAGGTGTAGACGATGGCGAGCCGGACGAGGAGGGTGGTCTCGCCGATCCCGGCAGACCACGCCCAGCGCTCGACGATCCCCCGCGGCCCCGGCTCGCGCACCCGTTCGACCCGTTCGCCCCGCCCGGTCCGCATCTCGCCGCCCGTGGCGACGACGACGCCCACCCCGCGGCTCGTCGTCCTGACCAGCACGTCGGGCGCGCCGTCGCCTGCGGCGCCACGCCCGACCGTCCCGCCGCCGGGCTCCACGGGCCACTCGACGCGGCTCTCGACGTGGATGGTGTCGCTGTAGTTCTCCGGCGTGATCAGGACGGCCTGGACGAGCAGGTGGCGATCGGCCAGGGAGGCCAGACGCAGGAAGCGCAGGCGCGTCACCCGGCCGGCAGGGTCCCTCTGGCGCCACTCGCGCCAGAGGATCGCCTGCCGCAGGTCGAGCACCCGGCGGTGTTCGACGATCTCTCCCGCCTCGAGCGCGAGCGGGAGCCCGCCGACGACGAGTGCGAGGTGCGTCCAGTCGGGCAGCCGGACGAGCTGCGGCCCGGCACCGGCGTCCGGGCCGACGTCGAACACGCCGGCCGCGAAGGTGGCCGGCCGCGAGAGGCTGCACCCCTCGGCCAGGGAG
>DATCKS010000572.1:0-2131 GCA_036562265.1 Thermodesulfobacteriota bacterium
GGCGAGCACCGCGACGAGGCCCGATGCGAGCACCCAGCCCCAGCCCGGCTGGGTCCGGAGCTTGATGGCAAGCCCGACCTGGGTCGTCCCCTCCGCCCCGGCAGGACGATCGCGATGTACTGGTCGGCCGTGGCGACGTTGGTCGCGAACACCGTGGCGACCAGGGCGGCGACGAGGGCGCCGACGGACTTCACCAGGCCGACGATCGGCGTGATGAGCCGGTCGAGCACGCCTGCCTTCTCGATCACCCCTCCGAACGCCGGCGCCGCGATGACGAGCGGCGACATGTGGAAGCTCTTCGCGATGGCGTCGACCTCGGCGCCGGCGGCGAGGTCGGCCGAATCGGAGAGGGGCGAGCTGGTGTCACCCAGGTAGGCGCCGGAGATCACGGCGCCGGCGGTGATCGCCGGGTCGAGCCCCATGCTCAGCGCGACGCCGACCAGGCCGATCCCGATCGTGCCCACCGTGGTCCAGGAGCCGCCGATGCCCATCCCCCGGGGAGAGAGCGACGAGGTTCGCGCCGCTGTCCCACTGCGTCCGCTCGCGGAGGTAGGCGTTGCCGCCGGTCTCGACGACGCGCAGCGTCTCGAGCCCGAGGGCCTCCGCAACCACGTCGACGAAGGGCTTCTCCTCCTTGCGCAGCTCGAACCCGGGCGGCCTGTCGCTCGGCCGGTAGAAGAACGCCTTGATGTTGTACACGATGTCCGGATAGAGGGGCACGCAGTCACGGTCGGCGAAGCTCATGCCGATCAGGACGTTGCCCCTGCCGATCGGCATCACGTCGCCCCCCTCCAGGGTGGCGAGACCGTGGTCCTCGGTCGGATCGCCCCACCAGACACGGACCTTGCCCGCGAAGTTCCGGATGGAACCTGTAGATTGCCGCCGCGAGGATCGGCTCCTCGTGGCGCGCCGGCCAGTGGAGCGGGTTCGGCGTCACGCCGCCGTAGATCCAGCAGGTGGTGTCGCGCGTGTAGAGCGTATTCGGCAGAGGCGGGAGGAGATACTCGGTGACGCCCGCCGCTTCCCGGACGAGCTTCAGCATCTCGCCGCCGTGGGGCTCGGGGAAATCGTAGGTCGAGAGCCCGCCGATCAGCGTCTCGGCGAGCCTGCGCGGCGGCAGGAACCCTGTTGCGGTTCTCGCCGGCGAAGACCCTCGGCATGTCGTCGGTCCTCGCGGCCGTGAAGAGCACCTCGGCGCAGATGAGCGACCAGGCCAGGTAGGCCCCGAGGACCGACACGATCAATCCGGCGCTGACGAAGACCGCGCCCCAGGGGCCGACCACGGCCTCGAGCACGCCGGCCATGGACGGCTCCCGGAGGTCGGCGATCTCCGATCGCGGAAGCGCGGCGTAGGGGAGCAGCGTCACGAGCACCATGAGGGCGGTCACGCCGAGGAAGCCGAGGATCGTCGCCACGCCGACGTCGGCCCGCTTCTGCGCGTAGCGCGAGTACACGCTCGCGCCCTCGATCCCGAGGAAGACGAACACCGTCACGAGCATCGTCGCGCGGACCTGATCGAGGAGGCTCGTGTCCGGCATCCCCACGCCGCCCCAGAAGTTCGCGCGGGAGAGGCCGGCCTCGAACGCGCCGATCAAGATCACGATGAAGACGAGGATCGGCACGATCTGCGCGATCGTCACGACCGTGTTGATGAAGGCGGCCTGCTCAATCCCGCTACATGCCGGTCGCGGCGATGGTCCAGGCAATGATGGCGCCGAACGGTCCGGTCGCGGCGCCGACCATGGAGCCGACGACCATGGCGGTCAGCGAGAAGAGCGGGAGTTTCTGGACCGCGGCGGACGCCATGGGACCGGCTCCGTGGGAACGGAGGAGAAGCCGTTACGCCGCCTTGCGCCCGCTGGTCGACTGCTCCAGGGCAGCCCGCAGCTTCGCCTCCTGCTCGTTGGTGAGCGAGGTGCGCAGCACCTTCGGGTTGAACTTCGCCACCTCCGGGAGGACCTTGTCCGCGGTCGCGCGCCGGAACAGGATGAAGAGGGCCGACGAGTCCGGTGTCAGCGTTGCCCCCAGGTCCCTGATGAACTGGTCGTTGATGCCGTAGTCGGAAAGCGATCCCGACAGGAAACCCATGCCGGCGCCGAGCGCTCCGCCGGCGACCAGTCCGGCCAGGGGG
>DATCKS010000573.1:0-1572 GCA_036562265.1 Thermodesulfobacteriota bacterium
GAACCGGAACGAACCCGCGCCGCGATCGAGCAGGCAGCCGAACACGCTCGGCGAGTCGAACGCCGGCGTACAGAGCCAGTCGACGGAGCCGTCCGGCGCGACCAGGGCGCCGGTGTGGCAGTCGGACAGGAACGCGTAGTCCGCGATCGGTGGAAACGGTGACCTCGAGATGCTCATCGCCCAGCTTCCTCCCAGCGCTCGGAGGGCCGATCGGGCCCGGCCTGCTCGCCCACCATCGGCACATCGGGTACCGGAAGACATCACCCGGCTCAGGTGAGCTCACCGGCGAACGGTCAGCCCTGGAGGCGATCCGCCGTCTGGTCACCGGCGTCGTCGATCCCCTCCTCGGGAAGGAGCTCGCGCTCGTGAAGCAGGTAGAGGATGGCGAAGCCGGGCGCGACGATGACCACCGCGAGCGCGACGGCGGCGAACAGGCTCTGCAGGGTGCCGGAGGGCGCCGCCGCATCGGCGACCTCCAGGCTCTCCGGCAGCAGGTACGGCCACTGCGCCGTACCCCAGGAGGCGACGAGACTCGCCACGGCGAGCATGGCGAGCAGCCGGGCGCCGCGGGCGGCGTCGCGGAGCAGAAGGACGAGCGCGCCGGCGCCGGACAGGAGCGTGCCGATCACCAGCGGCATCCCCCGCGACAGGAGGCCGTCGAACACGTGCGATGCGTCCGCGTGCAGCACGACGAGGCCGGCGGGCGCGACGGCGGCGACGACGACGGCGGCCACCGTCGCGCGGCGGCGGAAGTACTCCGCCAGGTCCGGCTCGCCCTGATGCCGGGCGTCCCAGACCAGGTAGACCGCCGAGAGATAGGCGACGACCGCGATCGCGAGGACGCCGCTGACGATCGAGGTCGGGTTGATCCAGCTGTCGACCGGATCGCCGGCCTCGCCGCCGGCCGGCACCTCCCCGGACGCGATGCCGCCGGCGATCGCGCCCATGCAGTAGGGCACCAGGACCGAGGACGAGGCGAACGCGGCGCCGAACAGCCGGCGGTAGCGGGTCGTGACGACGACCTTGCGGAACGCGAAGCTCGCCCCCCGGAGGACGATGCCCAAAGCCGCGATCGCGAGCGGGACGTACAGCGTCAGGGTGATCGAGGCGTACGCCTCCGGGAACCCCGTCCACAAGACGACGAAGATGACGATCAGCCAGACGTGGTTGGCCTCCCAGACCGGCCCGATCGCGCGTTCGATGACCCGGCGGGGCCGGCTCCCGCGGTCCGGGCCGCCGGCGATGAGGTCCCAGAACCCGGCGCCGTAGTCGGCACCGCCGAACACCGCGTAGGCCACCACGGCGAGCATGAGGACGACGGCGATCGTGGTGCTCACCGCACCGTCTCCTTCATCTCCGCCGGCGCGGGCTCGTCCGGCGCGTCCGGCCCGTACGGCGTCTCCAGCTCGGCGAAGCCGCCGGCCCGGCGGAAGCGGCGGCTCATCGCGCGTAGGACGACGATCGTCGTGACGCCGAGCGCCGGGTAGAGGGCCATGACGGAGACGGTCATGATCCAGATGCCGGTGTTGCCGGTCGCGGCGTCCTCCACCTTCATGTGGTGGTAGACGATCC
>DATCKS010000576.1:0-2197 GCA_036562265.1 Thermodesulfobacteriota bacterium
GCCCCTGAGTGGGTGTGGTCGGAACGGTCATGGTCGTCGTCTCCATCGTGTGAATGCCTCTCGAGATCGGGGCGCTACTCGACGCTGGCCTCGTCCGAGGCGGTCACGGCCGCCGCGGCGGGCTCCACGTCTCCGTCGCCCTCCTCGCGTCCCTCGGTCCCTTCGCCTCCCTCGCCATCGTCGCCGGCCTGTTTCGGCCCGGACCCGACGGCGGCCGCCTGCGCGGCGAGGTCGCGCTCGTCGACGACCACCGTCAGGTACTTGAGGACGTCGTCCGAGATGCGGAGGGTCCGCTCGACCTCGTTGAGGACCGCCCCGGTGCCGTTGTAGTGCACCAGGAAGTAGGTCCCCTTCGTCTGCTTCTTGATCTCGTAGGCCAGCTTGCGCTTGCCCCACTCCTCGACCTTGAGGACCTCGCCCCCCTCGCGGGTGACGACCTCCTTCACCCGCTCGAGGGCCTTGCGGGCCTCCTCGTCGGATCGGTCGGGGTGCACGATGAAGACCAGTTCGTACCGCGTCACGTGGTGCGTCTCCTTGTGGCTGTCAAGCCCCGGACCTCGTCCGGAGCAAGGAGCTGGTTGAAGCGGTTCATCGCCCGCGCGATCCCGTCGCGCAGGACGCTCTCGATCGCCTCGACCGCCCGAGCGATGACCCGCTCGAGGATCGGGAGTTCCTCGTCCGTGAACGGGGACAGGACGTAGTCGACGACCTGTCCGCGCCGCGCCGCCGCGGCTGCCCCCGGCGGCGCCCCTTCGGGAGGCCTTGGGCGCCCGATGCCGACCCTGAGCCTCGCGAAGTCCCGGGTGCCGAGTTCGGCGATGATCGACCGGAGGCCGTTGTGCCCCCCGTCGCCACCGCGCTCGCGCAACTGGATGCGGCCCAGCTCGAGGTCGAGGTCGTCGTGGACCACCAGGAGGTCCGACGGCGCCACCTTGTGGAACGCCGCGAGCGGCGCGAGGCTGCGGCCGCACAGGTTCATGTACGTGAGCGGCTTGGCGAGGAGCACCTCCTCACCCGCCACCCGTCCGCGCGCCGTCAGCGCGTCGAACTTCCGCGGCCCGAAGACGAGCCCGTGGGCGTCCGCCAGGGCGTCGACGACGAGGAACCCGACGTTGTGCCGCGTGGTCTCGTACTGCGGCCCGGGGTTGCCGAGGCCGGCGATGATCCTCAACCGCTACTTCTTCCCGCCGCCGGCCGACTTGGCGCCGCCCGAGGCCCCGGCCCCCTTGGCCTCGCCCTCGGGCCCCGAGAGGCTCGCCTTGAGCGCCGCCTCCTGCTCCTCGGGCGTCTGCGCCGCCTCGGCCTGCGGCGCGACGACCGTGACCAGCGTGTCGCCGGCCGGGGTCCTGAGCTTGACCCCCTCCGGGAGCACGAGGTCGCCGACGTGGATCGACTGGCCGATGGCGAGCGGCGTCACGTCCACCTCGAACACGTCGGGGATCCGATCCGGGAGGCACTCGACCGTCACCGACCTGAGGACGGTCTCGAGGATGCCGCCCGTCTTGACCCCCTCGGCCTTGCCGACGATCCGGACCGGCACCTCGACGGTGATCGTCTCGTCCATCCGGACCTCGTAGAGGTCCGCGTGGATCCAGGTGCGGCGCACCGGGTCGGTCTGGATGTCCTTGAGCATGACGACCTTCGTCCCGCCCGAGGCCCCGTCGCCCTCGATCTTGAGCGTGATGAGCGCGTTGGCGCCGCCGGTGGCGAGCGCGCCCCGCAGGGCCTGCGGGCTCACGCTGAGGGCGAGCGGGCTCGTCCCGTGCCCGTAGAGCACCGCCGGGATCTGCCCTGCGCGGCGGATCTGGCGAGCGGCCCCCTTCCCCGTCTGCCGGCGAACGTACGCCGTCATCTCCGTACGCTGCATGTGCCTCGTCCTTCCCGAGTCCTGCCCGGTCCGCTACACGAAGAGCGAGCTGACCGAGTCGTCGTTGTAGATGCGCTTGATGGCCTCGGCGAGGAGGCCCGCCACCGACATCACCTTGACCTTCTTGCAGGCGGCCGCCTGCGTCGTGAGCGGGATCGTGTCGGTGACCACGACCTGCTCGAGCGGCGACTCCGTGATCCGGTCGATCGCCGGACCGGAGAGCACCGGGTGGGTCGCGCAGGCGAAGACCCGCCGGGCGCCCCGCTCGGCCAGCGCGCGGGCCCCCTTGGTCAGCGTGTCGCCGGTGTCGATCATGTCGTCCACGATCAC
>DATCKS010000579.1:0-2011 GCA_036562265.1 Thermodesulfobacteriota bacterium
GGCGTCGCCACGCCGGCCGTCCAGGTGGCCAGGAGCGCCGCCGAGGCGCGCGAGGCGGCGCAGGCGGTCGGCCAGGGCGGGCCGGTCGTGGTCAAGGCGCTCATCCCTGCGGGCAAGCGCGGCAAGGCCGGGGCGGTCAGGCGGGTCGACGGCCCGGCCGAGGCCGAGGCGGCCGCCGCGGCGATGCTCGGCACGACGGTGCAGCGCTTCCCGGTGGACGCCGTGCTCGTGAGCGCCGTCGTGCCGATCGAGCGCGAGCTGTTCGCCTCGATCACCTTCGACAGCCAGCTTCGGCAGCCGATCGTCCTCTTCTCGGCCTCGGGCGGCGTCGACGTCGAGACGCTGGCCGAGGAGGCGCCGGGCGCCCTGCACGTCTGGCCGGTCGACATCCTGAAGGGGCTCAGGCCGTTCGAGGCGCGCGAGCGCTGCGCCGAGGCCGGCCTTACGGGCCGGGCGCTCGTCTCGGTCGCCGACGCGCTCGCCGCGCTCTACCGGGTCTTTCGCGCGACCGACGCGCAGCTCGTCGAGGTGAACCCCCTCGCGCTCGGCCCCGAGGGGGAGGCGGTGGCCGTCTCGGCCGTGGTGTCGGTGGACGATCAGGCGCTCTGGCGCCACCCGGAACTCGCGGGGCGGATCGATCCCGACCTCTCGAACGGCTGGCGGCCGCTCACGCCGCTCGAGCGGGAGATCCGGGCGATCGACCGCGAGGACCCGACGACGGCCATCCGCTTCAACGAGTTCGAGGACGGCGACATCGGCTTCATGATGACCGGCGGCGGCAGCGGGCTCCTCTCGTTCGACGCCATGCTGAGGGTCGGCGGCCGGCCGGCGACGTCGTTCGACATCACCCCGGGCCAGGTCGAGGAGAAGATGCGCCGGTCGGTCGCGGCCGTGCTGCGCCGGCCCGGCCTCAAGGGGCTCATCGTCGGCGGCAACATCTCGAACTTCATCCCGATCGACATCAAGGTGCGCGGGGTCGTCCGGGCGCTCGTCGAGGCGGGAGTCGACACGCGCACCTTCCCGGTCGTCTTCCGGTTCGACGGGCCGAACATCGAGGAGGCGCGACGCCTGGCCGCGTCGCTGCCGGGGGTGGAGTTCCTCGACGGCACGACCCCGCTCGACGCCGCCGTGAAGCGGATCGTGGAGCTGGCCTACCGATGAGCATCCTCCTCGACGGCAGCACGCGGGTCCTCGTGCAGGGAATCACCGGACAGCAGGCGCGCCGGCACGTCGGGTACATGCGCGCCTACGGCACCACCGTCGTCGCGGGCGTCGCGCCGGGACGCGGCGGCGCGGCGGTCGACGGCGTCCCGGTCTACGACACGGTCCGGCGCGCGGTCGCGGAGCACCCGGCCGACATGGCCGTCCTCTTCGTGCCGGCGCGCGGCGCGCGGGACGCGGCGCTCGAGTCGATCGAGGCAGGGATCCGGACCGTCGTCGTCCTGGCCGAGGGGGTGCCGCACCACGACGCCGCGGAGATCATCGCCGCGGCCCGAGCCAACGGGGTGCGCGTCATCGGGCCGAACTCCCAGGGGATGATCAGCCCCGGGAAGGCGAAGATCGGCGGCACCGGCGGGCCGATCCCCGACCGGATGTTCCGCCGGGGGCCGGTCGGCATCGTCTCGCGCAGCGGCGGCATGGGCGGGGAGATCGGCCACGCCCTCACGCGCGCCGGGATCGGCCAGAGCACCTACGTCGCCATCGGCGGCGACCTGATGATCGGCACCGCGTTCGCCGACCTCCTGCCGCTCTACGAGGCCGACCCGGAGACCGAGGTGGTCGTGATCTTCGGGGAGGCGGGGACGGCGCACGAGGAGGAGGCGGCCGACCTGCTCGCCCGCGGGGCCTTCACCAAGCCGCTCGTCGCGCTCATCGTCGGCGAGGCGCTCGAGGCCGTTCCGAAGGGGACCGCCTTCGGCCACACGAGCGCGCTCGTCGGCCGCGGCGTCGGCTCGGCCTCGGGCAAGAAGCGCCGCCTGCGGGAGGCGGGCGCGCTCGTGGCCGACACGTT
>DATCKS010000581.1:0-4415 GCA_036562265.1 Thermodesulfobacteriota bacterium
AGATCCGGCAGGAGCTGGATCGGGTCGGGCTCCGGGCGGCGCTCGTGACCCTCTCGTAGGCGGGAGAGGCGCCCATGGCCGGTTCGTCGGCTCCGGGACGAATGCTCGTCGGCGTGCGGATCGACACGACGAGCCATGCCGACGCGGCCGAGCGGGTCCTCGGGTGGGCGCGGGCGGGCGAGTCCCGCTACGTCTGCGCGGCCACCGTGCACATGGTGATGGAGGCCCACGACGACCCGGCCTTCCGGGCCGTGGTGAACGGCGCGGACCTCGTCACGCCGGACGGGATGCCGCTCCTCTGGGGGGTGCGCCTGCTCGGCGAGGCGGCGGCGACGAGGGTGCGGGGGACCGACCTGATGAGCACGGTCTGCGCCCGCGCGGGGGTCGAGGGGATCCCGATCGGCCTCTACGGCAGCACCCCGCAGGTGCTCGACCGGCTGGCCGACGTCCTGCCGAAGCGTTTCCCGGGCCTTCGGATCGCGTACCGCGTGAGCCCCCCCTTCCGGCCGCTCGCGCCCTCGGAGGACGAGGAGGTCGTCCGGGCCATCCACGCCTCGGGCGCCCGCGTCCTGTTCGTGGGGCTCGGCTGCCCCAAGCAGGAGCGGTGGATGGCGGCGCACCGGGGCCGCGTGCACCTGCCGATGGTGGGCGTGGGGGCGGCGTTCGACTTCCTCGCCGGGGTGAAGCGGGAGGCGCCGCGGTGGATGCAGAACGCCGGACTCGAGTGGAGCTTCCGCCTCCTCTCGGAGCCGCGGCGCCTCTGGCGTCGTTACGCGTATCACAACCCTCGCTTCGTTGCGCTCCTCGCGGTGCAACTGTGCGGTCGGGGGCGCCGGTCGAGGGGCGCCAGATGACGGACAGGCTCCGGCGTCTGTGGAGGAGCGTACGGTCCACCGCATCGGGTCACGACAAGAGCTTCTGGGCGCTGTCCGACCAGGCGGTCGTGAGCCTGGGGACCTTCCTCACGAACATCCTCCTCGCCAGACACCTCGCGCTCCCCGAGTACGGGACGTACGCGCTCCTGACCGGCACGCTCCTCTTCCTCGGCGGGTTCCACGCCGCGCTCGTCGGCTACCCGCTCTCGGTCACGGGCGCGGAGGCCGACGAGAACGGCCTCAGGCGGCTCGCCGGCACGGCGGTGGGCCTCGTCCTGGCCCTGGCGCTGCCGCTCGGCGCGGTGATGCTCGGCGTGGCGTCGCTGATCGGCAGGCCGGGACTGGGGCCGTACGCCTTCGCCGTCCTCGTCCTCTCCCAGCTCCAGGAGACGCTCCGCCGCGGGCTCATGGCGCACCTTCGCCACCGGGAGGCGCTCTGGGGCGACGCCGTGAGCTGCCTCGGGCGCGCGGCGCTCGTCTGGGTGGTGGCGAGGATGGGGCGCCTGTCGGTCGAGGCCGCCTTCGGGGTCACGGCGCTGACGTTCGGGCTGGCCGGCCTGCTGCAGGCCTGGCAGCTCGGTGTGGGACGTCCGGCGCGAGAGGAGCGGCGCGTCGTCGTCGGGGAGTTCTGGACCCTCGGGCGCTGGCTCGTGCTCTCGGGTTTCCTCTACGCGCTGTCGGGCTACGGCGTCCAGTGGGGCCTCGCCGCCTTCCACGGGCTCGCCTCGGTTGCCGAGTTCCACCTGATGGTCAACATCACCGCGGTGATGAACCCGGTCCTGCTCGGCCTGTCGGCGCTCGTGGTGCCCTTCGCGGCGGCCGTGCGCGTGGAAGGGGGCGTGCCGGCGGCCCGCCGGGTCACCTGGAAGTACGCCGCGCCGGGGGCGGCCGTCATCGTCCCCTACTGCGCCCTGATCGCCGTCGCGCCCGAGTGGATGCTGCGCGCGTTCTACGGCGCCGGCACGCCGTACGTGTCGCTCGCCCCGCTGCTCCGGCTGTTCGCCTACGTCCTCCTGGTGCAGGCCGTGGTGATGACGCTCGAGGCGCTGCTCAAGGGGCTCGCGTGCTGGTGGTTCATCGGGAGCGCGACCCGGGCGGAGCGGACCGCGGCGCGGGCGGTCCCGGCACCGCGGCTCGTCCCGTGGATGCCCCGCCGGTAGGGACGGGGCCGCTCAAAGGCGAGGTGACCTCGATCGAGCGGCGCGGGGAGTCGCGCCGCGGCACGGCCGAGAGAAACGGAGCGCACGATGCGTATTCTGGTGACCGGTCACAGGGGGTACATCGGCACGGTCCTGGCACCCATGCTCGTCGAGGCGGGGCACGAGGTCGTCGGGCTCGACAACGGGCTCTTCGATCGGTGCACCTTCGGCGATCCGCCCCGGTCGATCCCCGAAATCTCGAAGGACGTCCGCGACGTCGAGCCGGCCGATCTCGAGGGGTTCGACGCCGTGGTGCACCTGGCCGGGCTCTCGAACGACCCGCTCGGCGACTTCGACCCCGAGCTGACCTACGACATCAACCACCGGGCCTCGGTCCGACTCGCGACGCTGGCCAGGGCGGCCGGCGTCGAGCGCTTCGTCTTCTCGTCGTCCTGCAGCAACTACGGCGCCGCCGGTGACGACCTCCTCGACGAGGACTCGCCGTTCAACCCGGTCACGCCGTACGGCATCTCGAAGGTGCGGGTGGAGCAGGACGTCGCGCGGCTGGCCGACTCCGGGTTCAGCCCGACGTTCCTGCGCAACGCCACCGCCTACGGCGTCTCCCCGCGGCTGCGCTTCGACCTCGTGCTGAACAACCTCGTCGCCTGGGCGTTCACCAGTGGGATGGTCCGTCTCAAGAGCGACGGGTCGCCGTGGCGGCCGATCGTGCACATCGAGGACATCTCGCGGGCCTTCCTCGCGGTGCTGCAGGCCCCGCGAGAGCTGGTCCACGGCCGGGCCTTCAACGTCGGCCGCACCAGCGAGAACTACCGGATCCGGGACCTCGCCGAGATCGTCAGGGAGACGGTGCCGGGCTCGCGCATCGAGTTCGCGGCCGATGCCGGGCCGGACCGGCGGAACTACCGCGTCGACTGCGATCGGCTCGCGCGGACGCTCCCCGGGTTCGTCCCGCGGTGGACCGCGCGGGACGGCGCACGGGAACTCTACGAGGCCTACCGCCGGATCGGCCTCCGGCTGAAGGACTTCGAGGGCCCACGGTACCGTCGCATCGACCACCTGAAGCGACTGATCGAGACCGGCCGCCTCGATGCGACGCTCAGGTGGACGGCGAACGGGGCCGGCCGGTCGCGAGTCAGGGTCGCCTAGTCGCGCCTCGAGGGAGGGCGTATGTGGACCGAAACGATCTCGGCCTGCCGCTCGTGCGGCAGGCCGTCACCGGAGCCGATCCTCTCGTTCGGCACGACGCCGCTGGCCGATCGGCTCCTCACGCGGGACGACCTCGACAGGCCGGAACCGATGGCGCCGCTCGACCTCGCCTTCTGTCCCGGCTGCAGCCTGGTGCAGATCACGACGACCGTCTCGCCCGACGTGCTCTTCGGCGGCGACTACCCGTACTTCTCCTCGGTGTCCGACACGCTCATGGCGCACAGCCGCCGCAACGCCCTCGAGCTGATCGCCTCGCGCGGGCTCGGCCCGGGGAGCCTCGTCCTCGAGATCGCGAGCAACGACGGCTACATGCTGCGGCACTTCCGCGAGCACGGGATCCCGGTGCTGGGAATCGACCCGGCGCGCGGGCCCGCCAGCGCGGCGCAGGCGGCCGGCATCCCGACGCTCTGCACGTTCTTCGACCGGAGCCTGGCCGAGTCCCTCAGGGCCGAGTCGCGCGTGGCCGACGTCGTCATCGCCAACAACGTCCTCGCCCACGTGCCGGACCTGAACGGCTTCGTCGCGGGCATCGGGACGGTGCTCGGCGAGACCGGCGTCGCCGTCATCGAGGTCCCGTACCTCGTCGATCTCGTCGACCGGTGCGAGTTCGACACGATCTACCACCAGCACCTCTGCTACTTCTCGGTCACGGCGCTCGACCGGCTCTTCAGGCGGCACGGCCTCTTCCTCAACGAGGTGCGCCGCCTGCCGATCCACGGCGGCTCGCTGCGGCTCTACGTCGAGCACCGCGAGGCGGTCGGTCCGTCGGTGCGGGCGCTCCTCGAGGACGAGGCGAGGCTCGCCCTCACGGAGGGCCGGTACTACCGCCGCTTCGCCGATCGCGTCCGGGAGATCCGCCGGTCGCTGATGGCGCTCCTGCGCGAACTCAAGGACCAGGGCCGGTCGATCGTCGCGTACGGCGCCGCGGCCAAGGCCACGACGCTCATGGCCTACTGCGGCATCGACGGGTCGCTGGTCGACTACGTCGTCGACCTGAACCGTTTCAAGCACGGCCGGTACATGGGCGGCAACCACCTGCCCATCGTGCCGCCCGAGCGCCTCCTCGAGGACCAGCCGGATTACGTGCTGCTCCTGGCCTGGAACTTCGCGGAGGAGATCCTGAGGCAACAGGCCGAGTACCGGCGGCGGGGCGGCGTGTTCGTCATCCCGATCC
>DATCKS010000583.1:0-4186 GCA_036562265.1 Thermodesulfobacteriota bacterium
GGCCTCGTGCGCTACGGGTCGAGGCCGGCACGCGACCTCGCCCGCGATTCCTCCCTTGCCGGGACGCTCGCCGGACACCTCCGGTCGTACGAGGACGCGGTCGCCTACGGGCCGAACCAGGCCTACATCGGCAACCTCGCCCCCGAGTCGCTGCGCGACATCACCAGGCCGTGGTTCAAGAGCCTCTTCCGATCGGCGCCGGCCGACGGCGCATTCGGCAGCGTGATCGGCGAGGGTGAGCTGCTCGCGCTGCTCAAGCTCTGTGACCGGGCCCAGCTCGTCCAGCTCGACGAGCCGACCCTGACGGCCGGCGGGGCCCGGCTGATCGAGAGGGGTCTTGCCGACGCGGACGCGGTCGGCCGCCTTCGGCCGTCGCCCGCGGGCGCCATCGAGCAGGCGATCGAGAGCGGCGAGGCGATCGCGCTCTGGCACGAAGGACGGGTCGTCGGCTCCATGGCGCGCGGTCACGAGGAGGACGAGGCGCTGACCGCCAACGTCCTGCTCGAGAACCTCGCGGCCAAGGCCACGGGCGTCCTCGCGCTCCGGCACCTCTTGCGGCAGGTCGAGCGGCGCCTCGGGCCGGGCGACATCGACTTCGTCATCGCCGGATCCGAGGAGGCGATCGGCGACCGGTACCAGCGCGGAGGCGGCAACGTCGCCAAGGCGATCGCCGAGGAGGTCGGTCTCGCGCGGGCCACCGGCTTCGACGTCAAGGCCTTCTGCGCCTCCACGCTCTACGGGGTGGTCAACGCGGCCGCGCTCGTGAAGGCCGGCGTCTTCTCCCGCGTGGCGGTCGTGGCCGGCGGCTCGCTCGCGAAGCTCGGCATGAAGTATCGCGCCCACGTCGCCAAGGGGATGCCGATCCTCGAGGACGTGCTCGCCGGCATCGCGATCCTCGTGGAGCGGGCCGGCGCCGAGGGCCCGACCATCCGCCTCGACACGCTCGGCCTCCACGCGACCGGGGCCGAGTCGTCCCAGCAGGCGGTGGTCGAAGCGCTCGTGATGGGGCCGCTCGCGAAGGCGGGATGCCGGCTGACCGAGGTGGACCGGTACGCGACGGAGATGCACAACCCCGAGGTCACGGAGCCGTCGGGGAGCGGCGACGTCCCGCTCGGCAACTACCGGTTGATCGCCGCCCTCGGCGCCATGCGCGGAGACATCCCGAGGGACGGGATCCAGGACTTCATCGCCCGCCACGGGCTGCCGGGCTACGCGCCGACGCAGGGCCACATCGCCTCCGCCGTCTGCTACCTCGGGCACGCGGTCGGCGGCATGCGGGCCGGTCGTCTCGAGCGGGTCCTCTTCATGGCGAAGGGGAGCCTCTTCCTCGGTCGGATGACGCAACAGTCCGATGGGGTGTCGTTTCTCTTGAGTGCCTGATCCGGAGGAACCCATGGACCTGAAGGGCAAGCGCGTGCTCGTCATCGGGGAGCGCGACGGCGTGAGCGGGGCGGCGATCGAGAGCTGCGTCCGCAGCGCCGGCGCCGAGGTGGTCTACGTCGAGACGCAGTGCTTCGTCTGAACGGCGGCGGGCGCCATGGACCTTGAGGGTCAAGGTCGGATCAAGCAGCTTGTCGACCGCATCGGCACCGACGGCGTGGTCGCCGTCCTCGGGGCGAACTCCCCGTCGGCGGTGGAGATGGTCGCCGCCACGCTGAAGGACGGGGACCCGAGCTACGCGGGGCCGCTGGCCGGGGTTGCGCTCGGCATCCCGTCGTACCACATCCTCGAGCCGGAGATCACCCGACAGATCGCCCCGGAGGTCTACGAACGCGAACTCGCGTTGCCGGCCCTGGCCATGGACGGCGAGGCGGTGATCGCGTCGGTCAAGGCGATCCGGGAGGGCAGGGCCTGACCGCCCATGGCGACGCGCAGGACCGCCGGCGCGGTCGCGCCGCTCCGTTCGGTGGACCGCGCCCTCGCCTTGCTCGAGTGTCTGGCCGGACTCCCGCAGCCCGCGGCGCTGGGGGACCTCGCGCGCCGGCTCATGGTGAGCAAGGCGGGAGCCTTCCGGCTCCTCGCGACGCTCAAGCGGCGGGGCTTCGTCCGCCAGCTCGAGGACGGACGCTACGCCCTCGGCCTCAGATGCTGGGAGGTCGGGTGGGCGGTGCTGGGGGAAGGCGGCATCCGGGAGGCGGCGGCGCCGACGATGGCGGCGCTGGTCGAGCAGACCGGGGAGTCGGTCCACCTCGCCGTCTACGACGCGGGTGACGTCGTCTACATCGACAAGCGGGAGGGGTCGCAGCCGGTGCGGGCCTACTCGCACGTCGGCGGGCGCGCGCCGGCCCACTGCGTGGCCACGGGGAAGGTGCTCCTCGCCTTCGCGGGCGAGGCCGAATGGGAGCGGGTGATGCGAGCCGGGCTCAGGCGTTTCACCCCTCGAACCATCGTCGACCCCGTCGACCTCAGGTCGGAGCTCGCCGCCGTGCGCGCCCAGGGCTACTCGCTGAACCGCGGCGAGTGGCGGGCGGAGGTGGCGGGGATCGCGGCGCCGATACGGGACTTCACGGGGGGCGTCGTCGCGGCGATCGGGATCTCCGGGCTGGCGACGCACTACACCGCGGCGCGCATCCGGCAGATGGTCCCGCAGGTGCAGGCGGCCGCGGCCGAGGTCTCGCGTCAGCTCGGGTTCATCAGGAGGCGACAGGAGGAAGGCCATGGAACGAAAGCTCACGACGCTGTCGGACGCCGCCGCGCTCGTGGCTGACGGGTCGACCATCGCCTTCGGCGGCAGCCTGCTGCACCGGATACCGGCAAGCTTCGCCCGCGAGGTGGCCAGGCAGGGGCGGCGCGGTCTCCGGTTCGTCAAGCCGTCGGCGGCCTACGACCTCGACCTCCTCTGCGCCGCCGGGTGCGTCTCGACGGTGGACGTCGGCATCGTCGCCATGGAGGGGGGCTTCGGGCTCGCCCCGAGCTACCGGGCAGCCGTCGAGAGCGGTCGGATCACCGTCCACGAGCACGCCTGAATCTCGCTGGTCGCGAGGCTGCGGGCCGCAGCCTTCGGGATCCCGTTCATGCCGGTCGCCGGGATGCGGGGGAGCGACGTGCCGGCCGCCGGCGGCCTTCGCCTCACGAAGGACCCCTTCACGGGGGAGGAGGTCTACGCGGCGCCCCGTCTCGACCTCGACTGGGCGGTCCTGCACGTCCAGGAGGCCGATGCCCTCGGCAACGCGCGCGTCTACGGCACCCCGTTCTGGGACCGCGTCATGTCCCGGGCGGCGAAAGGGGTGATCGTGACGGCCGAGCGGATCGTGCCCACCGAGGAGCTGGCGCGACTGCCCGAGCTGACGCTCGTCCCGGGGATGCTCGTGCGGGCGGTCGTCCACGCGCCGCACGGCGCCTGGCCGGCGAGCTGCACCCCGTACTACGAGATCGACCGGGCGGGCGTGGCCGCGTACCTCGCCGCCTCGGCCGACCCGGACGCGCTCCGGCGGCACCTCGAAACGACGGACGAGGCGCTGCGGCGGACGACCGCGGCCGCGGGGGCGGCACGATGAGCGCCGCGGTCGCCGGGACGCCGGAGACGATGATCTGCGCCATGGCGCGGCTTCTGCGCGACGGCGAGCGGGTGTTCCACGGCGTCGCCTCGGTGCTCCCGATGCTCGCCGTGAACCTCGCGCGGCGGGTTCACGCCCCGCGCCTGACCTACATCAACATCGCCGGCGGAATCGACCCTGCGCCGCGGTTCCTGCCCGAGTCGAGCACCGACCCCGAACTCGCGCGAGGGAGCGCGTCCATCTTCGGCAACGAGGACTTCTACGACCTCTGCGCTCGAGGGGGGATCGACGTGGCCTTTCTCGGTGCGGCGCAGGTGGACGCCCTCGGGCGGACCAACAACAGCGTGATCGGGCCGTACGACCGGCCGAAGGTCCGCCTGCCGGGCGGCGGCGGGGCGGCCGTCGTGCTCCCCACGGCGCGGCGGGTGATCGTCTGGCGCACGGTCCACACGCCGAAGGTCTTCGTCGAGCGGCTCGACTTCGTGACCGGAGTCGGCAACCTCGACCGCGTGGTGACCCCGCTCTGCGTCTTCCAGCGGCGGGACGGACGGCTCGCGGTCGAGTCGATCCACCCGGGTCACACGCGCGAGGAGGTGGCGGCCCGGACCGGCTTCGCGCTCGACATCCCGCCCGACGTCCCGACGACACCACCCCCGACGGAGGCCGAACTCGCGGCCATCGAGGCGATC
>DATCKS010000586.1:0-2045 GCA_036562265.1 Thermodesulfobacteriota bacterium
GGATCACCCTCAAGGTCGGCGAAGGGGTGGCCGGCTGGGTAGCGGCCAACGGCGAGCCGCTCGTGATCCCCGACGTCTCCCTCGATCCGCGCTTCTCGAAACGGGTCGACAACCTCTCGGGCTTCCGGACCGAGTCGATCATCTGCGTGCCGCTCAAGGTGCGCGGCGTGTCCTCGGCGTGATCGAGCTGATCAACCACTTCCCGAGCGGTGACCGCAAGGGGCCGCCGGCCGAGTCGTCGCTCGGCTTCGCGCTCGAGGACGACACCGCCATGCTCGTCCTCACCACGCTCGCCGACTTCGCGGCCATCGCCATCGAGAACGCGCGCATCCACCGGAAGATCGAAGAGCTGACGATCCAGGACGACGCCACGCGGCTCTACAACGTGCGGTACCTGCATCGCTTCCTCGACTACGAGATGGCCCGCGCGCGACAGTACGGCTCCACGATCGCGCTCATCTTCTTCGACCTCGACCACTTCAAGATGGTCAACGACCTCAACGACCACCTCGCCGGTACGAAGATCCTGCGCGAGGTGGCCGAGATCGTGCTGCGGACGATCCGGAAGGTCGACGTGGCGGTTCGCTACGGCGGCGACGAGTTCCTGGTCGTCCTGCCCGAGACGCCGAAGGAGAGCGCCGTCCTCGCGGCCGAGCGGATCCGCGCGGCCATCGAGCGGACGACCTTCCTCCGGGAGGAGGGCCTCGACGTGCGCATCACGGCCTCCTTCGGGGTGGCCGCCTTCCCCGACGACGCGCGGGAGAAGATGGAACTCCTGCGCGCGGCCGACCGCGCGATGTACACCGTCAAGCGGGCCAACCGCAACGGAGTCGCCCGTGCGTGACCCGGCGCGCGACCGCACGTCCACCGTCGACGCCGAGACGCGGCGTCGCCAGCGCGGGGAGCAGGCCGAGGCGGCCGAGGCGCAGCGGCTCCTCTTCGAGGACGTGCGCAGCGCCTTCCGCACGCCGTTCGTGCCGCTCCTCGTCCGTCGCCTCTGGTCGGTCGCCCCGGCCTACTTCGAGCGGGCGTGGCGGGAACTCAAGCCCAACATCCTCACCAGGGCCTTCGAGGCGCAGTCCGACATCATCCGCGCGGCGGCGGTGCGCGAGGTGGCGCAGTCGGGGGCGGTGGAGCCCGGGGCCTTCCGGGAGTCGCTCAGGCGACGCGCGATCTCGACCAGCGTGGTGGACGAGATCGTCCGCGCGGCCAACGTCGCCTGCTACGCCGACCCCAAGATCCTCCTCGCCGCCACGGCGCTCGACCTCGCGCTCGACAACGAGCCGGTCGGAGGGGCGGCCGATCTCCTGCCGGTCGAGCGCGAGGCGATCCCGTCCGGGGTGCCCCAGGAGGTGTCCGACCTACCCGCGCTCGGCGACGGCGAGGCGCCCGGCCGGATCCTCCGGCTGTGGAACGACATCGTCGCGACGCTCGCGCTGCCGGCCGTGACCGACGACCTGCGGGCGATCAGCCGCTGGCCCGACTTCCTCGAGATCGTCTGGACCACCGCCAGGCCCCACACCACGAGGCCCGGTATCGGCCGGCTCGGCGACATGGCCGAGGAGGCGGCTCGCCGGCTCCCCTTCCGCTTCACGGTCGGCCCGGCCGCCGCCGCGCAGCTCGGCCTCACGCCCGCGCAGACGACCGACATCGCACGCTTCGTGAAGGACCTCCGGCGCCGCCTGCCGGCGCTCGTCTTCATGATGGCCCTCGCCCGCTACGGTGTCTCCGAGGAGGGGGGCGAGGCGGTGGAGCGGTCGCCGTTCCCCGTGTGAACCGGCCGGCGGACGCGCCGACGGAGCCGCCGCGGGACGCCGGGTCCTACGCGGCGGCGTTCGGCGGGCGCGCAGGTTCGGCCTTCGGCGCGCGGGTGCTCGCGATCGTCGCGCGCGTGCCGGTAGGCCGCGTGGCGACCTACGGGCAGGTCGCGGCGCTCGCCGGCCGGCCGGGCGCCGCGCGCGCCGTCGGCTCGATCCTGCGGCACCTGCCGGATGACGTCGATCTTCCCTGGCAGCGGGTGGTCAACGGCGCGGGTGGGATAAGCC
>DATCKS010000017.1:0-1974 GCA_036562265.1 Thermodesulfobacteriota bacterium
CGCCGACGTGCTGGAGCATCGAGCGTTCCTCGCGAAGCTCGACTGCTTCCGCCTGCCCAGCGCCGGGAAGTACGGCGTCGAGGGAGCCTGCCAGGACTACAGCCTCCTGCGAACGATCGGCGGCGGCCTGCTCGCCTACGACGCCGAGGCCTTTCCTCCCGATCGGGCGCCGCAAACGTGGGCCGACTTCTGGGACGTCCAGCGCTTTCCCGGGCCGCGCGCCCTGATGGACGCCGGCTCGCCCTGGTGGGTGCTCATGGCCGCACTGATGGCCGACGGCGTGCCGCCGGACAGGCTCTTTCCCCTGGACCTCGACCGCGCCTTCCGGAAGCTCGACGAGATCAAGCCGCACGTGAAGGTCTGGTGGAGGACCGGGGACCAGAGCCAGCAGATCATGCGCTCGCGCGAGGTCGTGATGGCGATGATGTGGTCCGGGCGGGCGCTGAGCCTGAAGGCCGCCGGCGTACCGATCGAGGTGTCGTGGAAGGGGGCGATCAAGGACGTGGCGCCGTGGGGCGTTCTCGCCGGCGCGCCCCACCCGAGGGCCGCCCTCGCGTTCCTCGACTTCTTCATGGCCAGGCCGGAGGCGCACCTCGCCTTCAGCCGCGAGGTCAACTACGACACGTCGAACCAGAAGGCGCTCGACCTCCTGCCGGAGCCCGAGCGGGTGACCCGGCCGACGCACCCCGACAACTGGCGGAACATCGCGACCATCGACTACCGCTGGGTGTCCGAGAACCGCGAGCGCCTGCTGGAACGGTGGAACGCCTGGCTCGCGAGGTGACGAGAGCCCTCCGGCAGCCCCTCAGCCGGCCGGCGCCTCGCCGACCAGCTCGATCCGCCGCCACGTCCCGGCCCAGAAGCGGACTGCGAGGACGGCGGCAAGGAGGGCCAGGTAGAGGACCACCCAGAGCACGGCCGTCACGTCTCCCATCCCGAGCAGGCGAACGGTCACGTACGAGCCGGGGACGAAGATCAACCAGGCGATCGCCAGGCGTGCCCAGAGCGTGAAGGCGGTGTCGCCCGCCGCCCGCAGCGCCTCGGCGAGCACCCCGACCGCCGCGTCGAAGAGGAGCCATGCCGCCGAGAACATCAGCATCCGGCGGCCGATCGTGAGCAGCGCGCCGTCGCCCCCTCGCTCGGTGAAGGGCTGCATCAAGAGCTCCGGCATCGTCAGGTAGACGACCGCCACGACCCCCTGCCAGCCGCCTGCCACCAGGAACGTGAGCCACACCGTCCGCGGGACGTCGTCGCGCCGGTCGGCGCCGATGCTCTGGCCCACCAGGATCGCGCCGGCGCTCGCCAGGGCGAAGGCCGGCATGAAGGCCACCGAGCCGATCTGGAACACCGCCATCAGGGCGGCGAGCGCCGTGGTCCCGAGGCCGGCCACGACGATGTTCACGAAGAAGATGAAGGCGAAGAACTCGAAGAACCAGTTGAGCCCCGACGGGACGCCGAAGCGGAGCATCCGCCACAGCTCCTGTCCGTGGAAGCCGGGCATGCGGGTTCCCGCCCGTTCACCTTCGAAGACGAACAGGGCCGCGAAGCCGAGGAAGGCCAGCCAGGTGGCCAGGCTCGAGGCGACGGCCGCGCCGGTCACGCCGAGCGCCGGGACGCCGAGGTGGCCGAAGATGAAGACCCAGTTGCCGATGATGTTGATCGTCATGGCGATCACGTTGACCACCATCGGCAGGCGGGTGCGGCCGAGCCCTCCGTAGTAGTTGGCGAGCGCCTCGATGCCGATGGCCGCGCCCCCGGAGAGGAGCCGCCAGGTCAGGTAACCGCTCATCAGCCGCTCCACGTCCTCCGCGTAGGCGAGCCGGTCGAGAACGGCGGGGATCCAGGGGATCGCGCCGAGACAGACGACCTGCGTCGCCGCGGCGACCGCGAGCCCGTAGTACCCGTAGCGCCGGGCGCCCGGCAGGTCGCCGCGTCCGAAGAGCTGCGACGCGAAGCTCGACACGATGAACACGA
>DATCKS010000609.1:0-7411 GCA_036562265.1 Thermodesulfobacteriota bacterium
GACGTGGAGCGGCTTTGCGCCGTGCCGCTGCGTGTCTCCGTTGCCCGGCTCCTTCCGATCCGGTAAGCTACCGACTTCGTGAAGTAATCTCGTCGTCGACCACGTGCGCGCGGCGAGCGGCCGGCCGGCCGTCCATCGCGCGGGAGGTGACCCATGGCCCAGAGGCTCCTCGCCGTCGCCCTCGCGGTCGCCGTGACCGCCGGTTTCGCCCTCGCCCGATCCGCCGACGCGGCACCGCTCCGGATCGGCTACTCCACCTGGGTCGGTTACGGTCCGCTCTTCCTCGCGCGCGACCTCGGCTACTTCCGGGAGGCGGGCGTCGAGGTGGAGATGGTCCTCGTCGAGGACCCGAAGGTCCGCTTCACCGCGCTCGCCGCCGGGCAACTCGACGGCCTCGTCTCGACCGTCGACACGCTCGTGCTCTACCTCAAGCAGGGGAACGAGTACCAGCACGTGCTGGCCCTCGACGACTCCGCGGGCGGCGACGGCCTCGTCGCGAACAAGGCGATCGCCGACGTGAAGGGGCTCAAGGGCAAGAAGGTGGCGCTCGTCGAGGGCTCCGTGTCGCACTTCTTCCTCGCGGTGCTCCTCAGGCGGAACGGCCTCGGCCTCAGGGACGTGCAGATCGTCAACGTCGACTCGGCCGGCAACGCCGCCACGGCGTTCATCGCGAAGCAGGTGGACGGCGCGGTCACCTGGGAGCCGCACCTCACGCGGGCGAAGACGACGGCGCACGGCCACGAGCTGGTCAGCTCCGCGAAGACGCCCGGCCTCATCACCGACACGCTGATCTTCCGGCGCAGCGTGATCGAGACGCGCGCCCGGGAGATCCAGGCGATCGCGAAGGGGTGGGACCGCGCGGTCGCCTACTGGAAGGAGCGGCCCGACGACGCCAACGCGAAGATGTCGGCCGCCCTCGGCTCGTGGCTCAAGGATCCGAAGGTGTTCGCCGAGACGCTGACGGGCATCCGGTACTACACCCTCGCCGACAACCAGCGCTTCTTCGGGACGCCGGAGCGGCCGGGCGCGATCCTCGACACCGCCCGCAACTCCGTCGAGATCTGGGGCGAACTCGGCAAGCTGCCGGGCAAGCCGGACCCGAAGGAGACGCTGAGCTGGGTGGCGGTGACCGGCGCCAGATGACCGCCCGTCCAGGCCGTGCCGGCTGAGGCGATGTCGCGGCCGGCGGTGTCCGCGTCCAGGGGGACGTCCCTCTTCGCGCCGAAGGAGCCGATCCCGCGCCGGGCGGCCCTCGGCGCGATGCTGGTCCTGCCGGCCGTGCTCGGCACGGCGTGGGTCGTGCTCGCCTACAGCGGCGCCGTCGACCCCATCTTCCTGCCGACCCCGGGCGACGTGGCCCGCGCGGCGGCGGCGATGGCGGCCGACGGCAGCCTCGGCCGCGACATCGCCGCCTCGGTCGCCGTCATCCTCACCGGCTTCGCCGTGGCGTCGGTCCTCGCCGTGCCGCTCGGGATCCTCATGGGCTCGATCCGGATCGTCGAGGCGTTCCTCTCCCCGGTCGTGGAGTTCGTCCGCTACCTGCCGGTCTCGGCGCTGATCCCGCTCCTCATCCTCTGGATCGGCATCGACTTCCCCACGCGCGTGGCCATCATCTTCATCGGGACCTTCTTCCAGCAGGTCCTCCTCGTCGCCGACGTCTCCGCGCACGTCGCCAAGGAGCTGCTCGACGTCGGGTACACGCTCGGCGCCACGCGCAGGCAGGTCGTCACGCGCGTCCTCGCGCCGGCGACCCTGCCGGGCGTCATGGACGCCCTGCGCATCACGCTCGGCTGGGCCTGGACCTACCTCGTGGTCGCGGAGCTGCTCGCCGCCAACAAGGGGCTCGGGTACCTGATCCTCTCCTCCATGCGCGGGCTCTTCACCGACCGGATCTTCGTCGGGATCCTCACGATCGGCCTGCTCGGCCTCGTCTCGGACCAGCTCTTCAAGCAGCTCCACCGGACGCTCCTGCCGTGGTCGCCAAAGGCGTGAGCCGGCGCCCGGGACGGCGGCCCGGGCGATCAGTCGTCGGGCGATGGCTCAGGCGCGCCGTCGTAGCCGCCCTGATCGCGGCGGCGATCGCCGTCTGGCTCCTCTGGCCGGCGCTCACCGCCGACGTCGACCGGCTGGCGACGCGGTGGCCCGACACCCTCCCGAAGGACCGCCGCCCGCCGGTCTGGACGCCGCTCGATCGGATCGACCCGAAGCTCCGGTGGGCGGTGATCGCCGCGGAGGACGCCAACTTCTGGCGACACGGCGGGATCGACTGGGACGCCACCGTGGCGGCGGCACGGTACAACCTCGAGGTCGGCCGCTACGCCGTCGGCGGCTCGACGCTGACGCAGCAGCTCGCCAAGAACCTCTTCCTCTCCCGGGAGAAGACGCTCCTGCGCAAGGCGCGCGAGGCGATCCTCGCCTGGCGCCTCGAGCGCGCGCTGACCAAGCGGCGGATCCTCGAGCTGTACCTCAACGTGGCCGAGTGGGGCGACGGCATCTTCGGCGCCGAGGCGGCCGCCCGGCACCACCTCGGCCACTCGGCCGCCCGGATGACCTGGGGCGAGGCGGCCACGCTCGCGGCCATCCTCCCCTCCCCGACCAACAAGCTCGACCCCGACAGGGCGCCCGGCCGGGTGCGCCGGCGCCGGGCGATCGTGCTGAACCACCTCTACCGGGCGAACCGGCTGTCGCGCGCCGAGCTGTTCGAGGCGCGCGCCGCGCCGCTCACCGCGGCGGAGGCTCGCGCGGCGGCGGCTGCGGAGGCCAGAGAGGCGGCGGCACGGGCCGCCGCCCGGCCGCCGGCGCCGGCCGCCACGCCCGCGATCCGGCCGGCCGTGGGCCCCTCCGGATCCGACCCGGCCGGCGCGGCCGAGGACCGGGCGGTCGGCCGCGCGCTCTTCGAGCCGGTCGCGCCGCCTCCACCGGAGGCTCCCGCGCCGTGACCGCCCCCGCGAAGCTCCTCATCGACGGCGTGTCGATGCGCTTTCGCACGAAGCGGGGGGACACGATCGAGGCGCTCGCCGGCATCTCCTTCGCGGTCCGCCCGCGGGAGCTGGCGGTCATCGTCGGCACCTCCGGGTGCGGCAAGTCGACCCTCCTCAGGATCGCCGCCGGCCTCGTCGCCCCGACCGCCGGGCGCGTCGTCGTCGACGGCCGGGAGGTCGTCGGCCCCGGCGCCGATCGCGGGATGGTGCCCCAGGCCTACACGCCGTTCCACTGGCTGACCGTGCAGGGGAACGTCGAGTTCGGTCCCAGGCTGCGCGGGGTGCCGGCGGCCGAGCGGCGGGCCCTCGCGAACCGCTACCTCGAGATGGTCGGCCTCTCCGGATTCGCCGGAGCCTATCCGAAGGAGCTCTCCGGCGGTATGCTCCAGCGGGTCGCGCTGGCGCGGGCCCTGGCGAACGACCCCGAGATCCTCCTCATGGACGAGCCGTTCGGGGCGCTCGACGCCCAGACCCGCTCCGAGATGCAGGAGATGCTTCTCAAGGTGACGGAGGCCGCGGGGCAGACCGTGCTCTTCGTCACGCACGACATCGACGAGGCGATCTACCTCGGCGACCGGGTCTTCGTCATGACCTCGCGCCCCGGGCGGCTCCGTGAGACGGTCGAGGTCGGCGTTCCGCGCCCGCGGCCGCTCGAGTTCACGGC
This sequence comes from Thermodesulfobacteriota bacterium, assembly GCA_036562265.1. Classification (GTDB taxonomy): domain Bacteria; phylum DASVDK01; class DASVDK01; order DASVDK01; family DASVDK01; genus DASVDK01. The sequence continues at coordinate 3,646 of DATCKS010000609.1, forward strand.
GACGCCGGAGTTCGCCGCGCTCAAGCGGCGGGTCCTCGACCTGGTCCGCAGGGAGACGTGAGCACCGATGAGGTTCCAGCCCCCCGACGCGAGTCGCTCCCCCCGCTTCGCGCAGATCTCGACCTTCATGCGCCTGCCGCACGTTCGCGACCTCTCCTCGGGGCTCGAGGTGGCGATCACCGGCGTCCCCTACGACGGCAGCATGTCCTACCGTCCCGGCGCCCGCCTCGGACCGAGGGCGATCCGCGACCAGTCGAGCCTCCTTCGGCCGTACAACCCGGTGCTCCGGGTCAAGCCGTTCGAGGTCCTGAACGCGGCCGACTACGGCGACATCGACATCGCGCCGAACTCCGTCGAGGCGAGCTACGAGCTGATCCAGGCCGAGGTGCGCCGGCTCGTCGACGCCGGCGTCTTTCCCATGCTGGTGGGGGGCGACCACTCGATCACCCTCGCGCACCTGCGCGAGGTGGCGCGCCGCCACGGGCCGCTCGCCGTCGTCCACTTCGACAGCCACCTCGACACCTGGGACGAGTACTTCGGGAGCAAGTACTTCCACGGCACCCCCTTCCGCCGCGCGGTCGAGGAGGGGGTGCTCGACAGCCGGAACTTCATCCAGGTGGGCATCCGCGCGTCGCTCTACGACGAGGCCGACCTCGACTTCCAGCGCCGGCACGGCATCGAGGTGATCCGCATCGACGACATCCGGGCAAGCGGCGTCGCCCGGGCCATCGAGCGGCTCGGCCGCCTCAAGGGGAAGCCCCTCTTCGTCTCCTTCGACATCGACGTGGTCGACCCCGCCTTCGCGCCCGGCACCGGCACGCCCGAGGTCGGCGGCCTCGACTCCTACGAGGCGCTCACCTTCGTCCGCGCCTTCGCCGGCTTCGACCTGGTCGGCTTCGACCTGGTCGAGGTCTCGCCCCTCTACGACGGGCCGGGTCAGGTCACCGCGCTCCTCGCGGCCAACCTGCTCTACGAGGCGCTCTGCGTGGTCGCCCTCAACAAGCAGGCCGGCCTCGCACGCTGGAAGACGGGCCGGTAGGAGGACGCCTCGTGCCGGGTCCCGAAATCGCCACCATCCGGGCCAGGACCATCCTCACACCGGCGGTGGGGTATATCTCGGGCGGCTACACGCACACGCTCAACCCGTACCAGGGCTGCGGCTTCGGGGCCGACCTGACCGACCTGTCCGATGCGACGGCCGGCGACGGCGACGCCGGCGGCCGCGGCGACCGCGGCTGCCCCTACTGCTACGTCCGCCGCATGCCGCTCGCGCTCTTCGGCCCCGGGCCCTGGGGGTCGTGGGTCACCGCCAAGGTGAACGCGGCCGACCTCGTGCGCGAGGAGGGGCGCCGGGGACGCCTCGCGCTCGCCCGCATCTTCCTCGGCTCGGCCACCGACCCCTACCAGTTCGTCGCGGAGAACCGCTTCCGCCTCACGCGCGCGGTTCTCGAGGCGCTGGTCGACTACCCGCCGGCGCACGTCACGGTCCAGACCCGTTCGCCGCTCGTCGAGCGCGACTTCGACCTCCTCGTCAGGCTCGGTTCGCGCGTCCGGCTCTCGATGACGATCGAGACCGACGACGAGGCGGTCCGCCGGGCGATCACCCCCACCACGCCGCCGGCCGCGCGCCGCCTCGAGTCGCTCCGCCGCGCCCGCGCCCTCGGCATCGAGACCCAGGCGGCGATCGCGCCGGTCCTCCCCTGCCACCCCGAGCGCTTCGCCGACCTGGTGGCCGAGGTCGCCGACCGCGTCTACCTCGACAGCCTCTGGATCGGCGACGGCGCGCGCGGCGCCCGCAGCGCGGCCCTCGGCATGCCGCGCCGGCTCCGGGCGATCGGCCGGGGCGACTGGGTGAGCCGCGACGCCCATCTGCCGCTCTACCATGCGCTCGTCGCGCGCATGGGAGAGGCGCGCGTGCACGCGGCCGAGATGCGGGGTGCGCAGGCCCAGGCGGGCGGCTCGCGGCCCTCGCCGACGCCGTTCGAGGCGGGCGGGCCGCACGGTTCGGCGCGTCCGGCCCCTGCCCGGCCCGAGCAGTTCGACCTCTTCACGCTCGACCCGCGCTTCGCGCCCGGCCGCGACCGGCAGCGCGGCCGCTGACCCTCCCGCCCCTCGGGACGCCGCGTCCCGCAGTTTTCGCTTGCGTCCCGTCCCCCGAATGCGTAGATTCCCCGCCCTCCGCGTCTGGCGGAGCGAACGGACACGATCGGAGGGCCAGGGATGCAGGCGAAGGGCGGGTGGATCGCCGTCATGGCCGGCGCGATGACGATCGCGCTCCTGGCGGCGGGCTGCGGGACCGCGGACGAGGGGGGCGTCGGGTCGGTGAGCTTCGGGAGCGTGGCCGCGCTCGACGGCACGGTGCGCGAGGACGGCGCCGTCGACACGTCCGGGCAACCGATCGTCGGCGGCGCCGGCGGGTCGCTCCACCGGGCGTTCTTCTCGTTCGACCTGAGCGGCCTGCCCGCCGGCGCGACCGTCCGGGCCGCGACCCTGAGCCTCTACCAGGGCGCGACCGTCGGCAACCCCTTCGGTCCCGGCCCCAGCAGCTCGCAGATGGGCGACGTGGTGGTCGACCTGGTCGACTTCGGCGCGACCCCGGCCGGCGTCGAGTTCGAGACCGCCACGGTGCAGCCGAACGTCGGCACCCTCTCGACGAGCCACGCCGAGGGGTGGCGTCACCTCTCGGTCACCGAGGCCGTGCAGGACGCGGTGACGTCGGGCCGGCGCTACGTCCAGTTCCGCCTCCGCTTCTCCCGCGACGACACCTACGACAGCACCACGGACTACACGTGGTTCGTCGACGCGCTCTGCCTCGGCTGCTCGTCGGGCAACCCCGTCCCCCGGCTGGACGTCGAGTACACCGCCGACTAGGCGGGACCCGGGCAGCGCTCACGCCTCCGCGGCATGCCCGCTGCGACGGCCGTGCCCTACCCGGGCGTCTCTCGCGCCCGAGGCCAGGGAGACGAAGCGATGCTCGTTGAGTTCAGCGTGATCCCCGTCGGATCCGGTCCCCAGATGAAGGAGCCGGTGGCGCAGGTGGTCGACATGATCGACAAGAGCGGCCTCCCCTACCAGGTGACCGCGACCTCGACGATCATCGAGGGGGACTGGGACAACGTCATGCCGCTCGTGCGGCGCTGCCTCGAGGACGTGCGCCGGGGCTCGCCCCGCGTGGTGGCGACCCTCAAGATCGACGACGAGGGGGGCGAGACGAACCAGCTCGAGTCGAACGTCCGCGACGTCGAGGAGATGCTCGGCAAGCGGCCCCCGTCGTCGAAGGCCGTGCAGACGAGGCCCGAGAACCGCTAGCCCGCGCCGAGCGGCCGGCCCTCACGGCCGCTGCGCGACCATGAGGAACACCGGGAACACCCGCGGCCGGTCCTGCACCGTTTTCGTGATCTCGAACGCGGTCACGAACCGGGCGGACGGGAAGCCGGCTCGCGCCGCGTCGGCCGCCAGCGCGTCCCTGTCGAAGCCGTTGTGCCCGCCGAAGTCCCGGCCGTGGAAGGAGCCGTCCTCCCGGTCGAGGTCGGCGACGGCCAGGTACCCGCCCGGCTTGAGGAGGGCGTGGAAGTCCTCGAGGATCCGGCGGGTGTCGGGCACGTGGTGGAGCGTCATCAGACTCACCACCAGGTCGTAGCGGTCGGGCGGCCTCGGGTCGGTCGTCAGGTCGAGCTTCGTCGCCCGCATGTTGGTCGCGCCGCTCGCCGCGATCTTCTCCCGGAGCACCGCGAGCATCCCCTCGGAGCTGTCGGCCAGGGTGAGG
>DATCKS010000610.1:0-5819 GCA_036562265.1 Thermodesulfobacteriota bacterium
AGATCGACCCGGCCCTGGTCGCGCTGAGCCGCCGCAACGCCGAGCGCGCGGGGGTGGCCGACCGCGTCCGCTTCGTCGAGCAGGACCTCTTCGACACCGACCTCCGCGAGGCGACGGTCGTGACGCTCTACCTCTCCCCCACGCTGAACGCCCGCCTCAAGCCGACCCTCCTGCGCGACCTGCCGGCCGGCGCCCGGATCGTGTCGCACGACTTCGACATGGGGGACTGGACGCCGCACGCGGTCCGCACGGTTCGCGGGCCGTACCGCGACCATCGCGTCTACCTCTGGATCGTCCCGCCGAAGTCGCGGTAGCGAATGCGCGCGACCAGCGGGAGGTGGTCCGAGGCCACGCGCGCAAGCGGCGTGGCGTGGACCCGCGCCTCGACGATCGCCCGGCGAGGGCTCGCCCAGATGCGGTCGAGCGCGAGGAGCGGGAGGACCGACGGGAAGGTGCGGCCGCGCGCCGAGGGGCCGAGGCGCGCTTCGAGGAGCCTCAGCGACCGGCTGAAGGGGTGCCACTCGTTCACGTCGCCGAGGAGCACGACCGGGTCGTCCGACTCGCCGATGCTCGCGAGGAGCCGCGACACCTGGTCGCGGCGCTCGGGAATGCCGAGGCCGAGGTGCGTGACCACGACGCGCACCAGGTCGCCCTCGACGTCGAGGTCGGCGTCGATCGCCCCGCGCGGCTCGCGGCGCCCGACGGTGAGATCGAGGTGGCGCAGGGCGCGGACGGGGTACCGGCTGAGGAGCCCGTTGCCGTAGTCGCCGTCGGGGTCGACGATGGTCGGCCCGGCGAAGCAGGCGAGCCCGCTGCCGCCGGCCAGCATCTCCAGCTCGAGCGTGGGCCGGCCCCGGCGGACGCGCCGGTCCACCTCCTGGAGTCCGACGACGTCGGCGCCGATCTCGCGAATGACCTCGGCGATCCGATCCGGCCGGAAGCGGCCGTCGACGCCGACGCAGCCGTGCACGTTGTAGGTGGCGACGACGAGCTCGCCGTCAGCCACGGGCCGCGGATGCCGTGCGCGCCCGCTCGGCGCGCCGACTGCGGAGGCGCCGCCAGAGGAGGCCCGCGGCGACCACGAGCAGGACGACGCCGAACGAGACGAAGCTCGCCGTCCCCGGCTCCCGGAACGCGGCGCCGAGGCGGTCGCCGAGGATCGTGAGGACGAAGGTTCCGGGCGCCATGCCGATGAGGGTACCGAAGAAGAAGTCGCGGAAGCGGACGCGGAGCGCGCCGGCCAGGAGATCGACGATCGGCGAGGGGGCGACGGGCAGGAGCCTCACCGCGGCGACAGCCGTGACGCCGTGCTTCGCGAGCTTGCGGCTCGCCATGGTCACCCACCGGCCGGCGAACCGCCGCAGCGGCGCCTCTCCCACCACGCGTCCGGTGCCGTAGAAGACCGACGCGCTGGTCACGGCGGCCACGAGGGCGTAGACGAAGCCGTTCACGGGGCCGAAGACCAGTCCGGTCGCCGGGATGAGCACCAGCACCGGCACGAGCACCGCGCTGGCCGCGACGAAGACGCCGATCACCGCGAGGAGCGCGAGCGGCGTTCCCGCAAGCCCCCTTGCGGCCTCGATCCAGCCGGACAGGTCGATCCGCTCCCCGCCCGGCAGTGTCCTCGCGGCAAGCACGAGCAGCACGCCGACCACGGCGGCCCCGGCCAGGAGCGACGGCCAGCGGCTCCAGGGCCGGCTGCCGCCGGTCCCCACGAGCCGCTCGGTGACGAGGTCGGTCCCGACGGGACGCTCGAGGTCGAGCAGTTCGCTGTCCGGCGCGATCTGATCGGTCAGCACGTCGTGCTCGATCGGCACCGGCTCGAGCGTCCGCGGCCCGCCGCGGAGCGACTCGACGGCGAGCACCAGCGACCCCTTCGACGCGATCGCCTCGGCAACCTCCTCGCGCGAGACGCCGAGGTGCTCGGCGAGGAGGCGGTCGCGCAGGCTCGCGATGGCCGCGGCCACGCGCGGGTCGCCCCGGGCCTCGAGCGCGACGTCGCACTCGGTGTCGAGCCGCATCGATCGGTTGCTCGCGTTGGCCGACCCGACGCGCGCGATCTCGTCGTCGGCGACGAGGACCTTCGAGTGCACGTTGAGGCACGCCCCCTCGGCGAGGCCGTCCACGGCCGGGTAGTAGACGCGCAGGCGCCCGTGACGGTCGGCCTGCCTGAGCCGCTCGAGGACGCGCGCCCGGGCGACGCCCATGGTCGCCTCCTCGAGCCACCCCGCGCAGCGCTGCGGGACGACGACGACCACCTCGGGCCCCTCGCGCTCCTCGAGCCGCTCGGCGAGCGCCGCCGCGACGCGGCCCGACGAGAGGTACTGGTTCTCGATGTAGATCCAGCGCCGGGCCGCGCGGATCGCCTCGAGGTGCAGCGCCTCCACCTCGAGGACGGCCGGCCGGCCCTCCCACTCCGGATCGGTCCTGGCGATCCCGACCACGACGTCCGCGAGGTCGTGCGCGAGGCCGGGCGGCCAGGGATCGCTCTCGACGACCGGAGGCTCGAGCGCCGTGCCGGTCGCCCGCCGCCACCGCTCCCGCGCCAGCTCGCCCAGGGCGGCGGCCGCCTCCCCCTCGACGATCACCTGGACGTCGTGGAACGGCCCGTAGCGCGAGCCGTTCGGGCGGGTGCGCCGCGGGTCGTCGGGACGGTGCTCGGGCGTGTCCCAGCGGACCGCGGCCAGGTCGAGGCCGCCTGCGAAGGCGACCCGGTCGTCCACGACGACGACCTTCTGGTGGTGCGAGCCGCCGGGCGGGTGCCGGTCGTCGAGCCGGAAGTGGAGCCGCGGGTGCGTACGCCAGTCGAGCCGGTAGACCGGGAACAGCTCGCGCTCGAAGGCGTAGATCATGGCGAAGTCCCAGTTGAGGACGTACACCTCGGGCCCGCCCGGCTGCGACGCGACGGCGTTCAGGAACGCGCCCAGCTCGTCCGGCCAGGGCCCATCGGTGGGCGCGTCGGGCGCGAGGCGGATCCGGCTGTCGAAGTCCCAGGAGAGGACGAGGACCGAGCGGCGGGCCCGCGCGACCGCCGACTTGAAGGCCGAGAAGTACGCCTGGGCGTCCACGAGGAAGGCGAGCCGGCTGGCGTGCACCCGGCGCCAGCAGGTCCGTCCCTCGACCAGTCGTGGTTCGGCCCGTTCGGCCGCCCTGCGCTCGGTCCTCGCGCTCGCCATCCGCTTCCCCTCCGGTCTGCCTCGCGGGCCGGCTCGGCTGCAAGCGGAAGGCCACCGCCGGCGGACCGGCTACCCGGCCGGATCGAGCCGGCCGCGCCGCCGGGGCGGCGCCCCTACCGCCCTGCTTCGGGGAGGGTGTCCGCGAGCACCTCGACGGCGCGGCGCATGAGGCCGAGGTCCATGCTGGGCGCATCCTTGCCCGCGGCGGCCACCATCGCGGGCAGGAGCGGCACGTGGACGAAGCCGACGCGGGTCGAGAGCCGGCGGGTCGCCACCGCGTGGAGCGTCGTGTAGAAGACCTGGTTGCAGAGGTACGTGCCGGCGGTCGTCGACAGGTAGGCGGGAATGCCGGCCGCTGCGAGCGCCGCGTGCATGGCGGCATAGGGGAGCGTGCCGAGGTAGGCGGCGGGCCCGTCCGGCACGCACGGCTCGCCGGTCGGCCGGTGGCCGCCGTTGTCCGGGATCGGGTAGTCGAGCAGGTTCACCGCCACCTGCTCGAGGGCAATCCTTGCCCGCCCCTCCGCGAGCCCGAAGTGCAGCACGGCCGCCGGGCGCACCTCGTCGAGGAGCGCCAGCGCGCGAGCCGGCCCGTCCACCCGATGGACCGGCAGCACCGCCGTCCGGATCCGCCAGGCACCGAGCACGCGGTCCTCGAACTCGCGCGCGAGGAGCTCGGTCGGGTTCACGGCGTGAGCGCCGAAGCGCTCGAATCCGGTGAGGAGCAACGTCCCTGGCACGGGCGGACCCTCCCTCGGGGTTCTGTTCCAATAGACGAATCGTGGCGCGGTGTTAGAATAACTGTCGACCGTATACAGTTTGCCAGGAGGCACCAGGATGGCCAACGCCACCGGGACCAACAGCTTCGGCAGCCGCGCGACGCTCGCCGTCGGCTCCGAGAAGTACGAGATCTACCGCCTCGACGCCCTGGACAAGGCGAGGGTCGGCCACGTCGACCGCCTGCCGTTCTTGCTCAAGGTGCTCCTCGAGAACCTGCTCCGCTACGAGGACGGCCGCACCGTGCGCCGCGAGGACGTCGAGGCGCTGGCGTCGTGGGACCCGAAGAAGGCGTCCGACCGCGAGATCGCCTTCCGTCCGGCGCGGATCCTCCTTCAGGACTTCACCGGCGTGCCGGCGATCGTCGACCTCACCGCGATGCGCGAAGCGCTCAAGGCGATGGGCGGCGACCCGAAGAAGATCAACCCGCTCCAGCGCACCGACCTCATCATCGACCACTCGGTGCAGGTCGACACCTTCGGCGCGTCGTTCGCCTTCGCGCGCAACGTCGAGATCGAGATGGAGCGCAACCGGGAGCGTTACCAGTTCCTGCGCTGGGGCGGCCAGGCGTTCCGGAACTTCACGGTCGTGCCGCCCGGCACCGGCATCTGCCATCAGGTGAACCTCGAGTACCTCGCCTCCGCCGTCTACCAGGGCACCGGCCCCGACGGCGCGCGTCAGGCCTACCCCGACACCGTCATCGGCACCGACTCGCACACGACCATGATCAACGGGATCGGCGTCCTCGGCTGGGGGGTCGGCGGCATCGAGGCCGAGGCCGCCATGCTCGGCCAGCCGATCTCCATGCTGATCCCCGAGGTCGTCGGTTTCAAGCTCCACGGCCGCCTGCGCGAGGGGGTCACGGCCACCGACCTCGTCCTCACCGTGACGCAGATGCTGCGGCAGAAGGGGGTCGTCGGGAAGTTCGTCGAGTTCTACGGGCCGGGCCTGTCGAACCTGTCGGCGGCCGACCGCGCGACGATCGGCAACATGGCGCCCGAGTACGGCGCCACGGTCGGCTTCTTCCCGATCGACGCGGTGACGCTCGACTACCTCCGCTTCACCGGTCGGCCGGACGGGGTCGTCGCTCTCGTCGAACGCTACTGCAAGGAGCAGGGGCTCTTCCGCACCGACGCGACGCCCGATCCGATCTTCTCCGACACGCTCGAACTCGACCTCTCGACGGTCGAGGCGAGCCTCGCCGGCCCGCGGCGGCCGCAGGACCGCGTGAGCCTCCAGAACGTGAAGGCGAACTTCTCGGAGAACCTGCCCGGCCTGCGCGCCGTGAAGAAGGGCGCCGATCCGGCCGAGCAGCCGAAGACCCCCCAGAAGGTCGCCATCGACGACGGGCGCGTGCGCTACGACCTCGCCGACGGGTCGGTCGTCATCGCGGCGATCACGAGCTGCACCAACACGTCGAACCCCTCCGTGCTCCTCGGCGCCGGCCTCCTCGCGAAGAAGGCGGTCGAGCGCGGCCTGCGCACGATGCCGTGGGTGAAGACGAGCCTCGCACCCGGCTCCAAGGTCGTCACCGACTACCTCACGAAGGCCGGGCTCATGCCCTACCTCCAGGCGCTCGGCTTCCACCTGGTCGGCTACGGCTGCACGACCTGCATCGGCAACTCGGGGCCGCTGCCGGAGAAGATCGCGGCCGCCCAGAAGGAGGCCAACCTCGTCGTCGCCGCCGTGCTCTCCGGCAACCGGAACTTCGAGGGGCGCATCCACGCGCAGGTGCGCGCCAACTACCTCGCGTCGCCGCCGCTCGTCGTCGCGTTCGCGCTGGCCGGCACGGTGAACATCGACCTGACGCGCGAGCCGATCGGCATCGACCCGAACGGGCAGCCGGTCTACCTCAAGGACATCTGGCCG
>DATCKS010000611.1:0-4034 GCA_036562265.1 Thermodesulfobacteriota bacterium
GTTCCTGAAAGGGCTTGATCTGCGCTAGCGGGTGTGCGGACGCGCGCCCCGCGCGGCCGGCACGCGCGCGAAGGGTCCGACGCCGCGTTCGGCGCACCCGCGAGGTTCCAGGGGGGGTTGGGTTACGGTGGCCGAAGTGGCAGCAGGGGACCGCGAGCGGCTCCAGGCCGGCTCGACCGGGTCGGGCGAAGGGACGGGGTCGGTCCCGGAGCGTGACGGCGAGCCGGGGGGAGAGGGGCAGGTCAGGATTCCGGAGACCCTGCCGCTCCTGCCGGTCCGCGACGTCGTCATCTTCCCCTACATGATCGTCCCGCTCTTCGTGGGCCGCGAGATGTCGATCGCCGCGGTCAACGAGGCGCTCGCGCGCGACCGGCTGATCCTGCTCGCCACGCAGCGCGACGTCGCCGAGGAGGAGCCGACGCCGGACGAGATCCACCGCGTCGGCTCGGTCGCCGCCATCATGCGGATGCTCAAGCTGCCCGACGGCCGGGTGAAGATCCTGGTCCAGGGGCTGGCCAAGGCCCGCATCGTCGAGTTCGTCCAGACGAAGCCCACCTTCATCGTGAAGGTCGAGGTCGTCCCCGAGCCGGCGCTGGAGCCGTCGGTGGAGGCCGAGGCCCTCATGCGCTCGGTCCGCGAGCAGCTCGAGAAGATCGCCCAGCTCGGCAAGACCTTCTCGAACGACATCCTCCTGCTCCTCGAGAACGTCTCCGAGCCGGGCCGCCTGGCCGATCTCGTCGCGGCCAACCTCGGGCTCAAGGTGGAGCAGGCGCAGCAGATCCTCGAGACCGAGTCGCCGGTCGAGCGGCTCCGGAAGGTGCACGACCTCCTCTCGAAGGAGATCGAGCTCCTGTCGGTGCAGCAGCGGATCCAGACGCAGGCCAAGGAGGAGATCAGCAAGAGCCAGCGTGAGTACTTCCTCCGCGAGCAGCTGCGCGCGATCAAGAGCGAGCTCGGCGACACCGACGACAAGACCGAAGAGATCAACGAGCTGCGCGAGAAGATCAAGGCGGCCGGGATGCCTCCGGACGTGGAGAAGGAGGCCCTCAAGCAGCTCAGACGCCTCGAGCAGATGCACGCGGAGGCGGCCGAGGCCTCCATGGTCCGCACCTACCTCGACTGGATGGTGGACCTCCCCTGGTCGAAGAGCGCCCCCGACGAGATCGACATCAAGAAGGCCAAGCAGATCCTCGACGAGGACCACTACGACCTCGAGAAGGTCAAGGACCGCATCCTCGAGTACCTGGCCGTCCGCAAGCTCAACCCGAAGATGAAGGGCCCGATCCTCTGCTTCGTCGGCCCGCCGGGGGTCGGCAAGACCTCCCTCGGCAAGTCGATCGCGCGGGCGCTCGGGCGGCCGTTCGTGCGCGTGTCGCTCGGCGGCGTGCGCGACGAGGCGGAGATCCGCGGCCACCGGCGCACCTACGTCGGGGCCATGCCGGGGCGGATCATCCAGGGGATGAAGCAGGCCGGCGCGAACAACCCGGTCTTCATGCTCGACGAGATCGACAAGCTCGGCGCCGACTTCCGCGGCGACCCCTCGGCCGCCCTGCTCGAGGCGCTCGACCCGCAGCAGAACCACGCGTTCAGCGACCACTACCTGAACGTCCCCTTCGACCTGTCGCGCGTCGTGTGGATCACGACCGCGAACCTCCTCGACCCGATCCCGTCCGCCCTCAAGGACCGCATGGAGGTGCTCAGGCTCTCGGGCTACACCGAGGAGGAGAAGGTCCGGATCGCCCGGCGCTACCTGCTGCCGCGCCAGCTTGCCGAGAACGGCCTCACGGCCGACCGCCTCGAACTCGGCGACGCGGCCATCCGCACGATCATCCAGTCCTACACCCGCGAGGCGGGGCTTCGGAACCTCGAGCGCGAGATCGGGGCGATCTGCCGCAAGGTGGCGCGCCGCATCGCGGAGGGCGAGACGGGGCCGTTCAAGGTCACGGCGCAGAACCTCCACCGCTACCTCGGCGCCCCCAAGCACCTCCCCGACGAGGACATCGGGACCGACGACGTCGGCGTGGCCATCGGGCTCGCCTGGACGGAGGTGGGGGGCGACATCCTTCTCGTCGAGGCGACCTCGATGAAGGGCAAGGGGCGCCTCACCCTCACCGGCCACCTCGGCGACGTCATGAAGGAGAGCGCGCAGGCCGCCCTGTCCTACGCGCGCAGCCGGGCCGAGGCCCTCGGCATCCCGAAGGACGCCTTCGACGAGCGCGACTTCCACGTCCACGTCCCGGCCGGCGCCATCCCGAAGGACGGCCCATCGGCCGGGATCACGATCGCCACCGCGCTGGTCTCGCTCCTCACCGGGGTGCCGGTGCGCCACGACGTCGCCATGACGGGCGAGATCACGCTGCGCGGCCGCGTGCTCCCGATCGGCGGCCTCAAGGAGAAGACGCTGGCCGCGGCCCGCGCCAAGATCCGGACGATCATCATCCCCGAGCGCAACCGGAAGGACATCGAGGAGCTGCCGGCCTACCTCACGCGCAAGGTCACGTTCGTGCCGGTGAAGACGATGGACCAGGTGCTCGAGGTGGCGTTGCGGCGGCCGCCTCGCCAGGTGACTCCGCCGCCGCCCGCCCGGCCCGAGACGCCGCCGGCCGAGCCGGTCGGGGTCGGCAGCGCCGGCTAGGCCCCGGCGACCCGGCCGGCCCCGGCCACGGACGCGCGGCGTGACGCGACCCGTTGGGCGACGGCGGGGGAACGCCTCGCCCGGCCGCATTCGCCTTCCGCTCGACCTCTCGGCGCTGGGGGAGTTCGGCCTCATCGATCGGATCGCCGAGGCGGCCGCGAGCGGGGCCGGTCGCCTGCCGGGCGGCTACACCGTGCGCGGCATCGGCGACGACGCCGCGGAGGTGTCCGGGGGCGACGGCCGGGTGCTCGTCGTCACCAAGGACCTCCTCCTCGAGGACGTCCACTTCCGGCGCCGCTGGCACCCGCCGCGCCTCCTCGGCCGCAAGGCGCTCGCCGTGAACCTCTCGGACGTGGCGGCGATGGGCGGCCGCCCGCTCGCGGCGTTCCTCGGCCTCGGCCTGCCGCGCGGCTTCCCGGCGCCGGACCTCGCCGAGGTCCTGCGCGGCCTCCTCGACCTCGCCCGCGCCACGGGGGTGCGCCTGGCGGGGGGCGACACGACCCGATCCCGGTCGGGCCTCGTCCTCTCGGTGACCGTGGTCGGGGTCGCCGCGCGGGGCGGCGCGGTGCGGCGCGCCGGCGCCAGGCCGGGTGACGTCATCTACGTGACGGGGACGCTCGGCGACAGCGCCCTCGGGCTCGCCCTCCTCTCGCGCGGCCGCCGTCTCGGCCGGGCGCGCGGCGCCGAAGCCCGCCTCCTGCGCCGCCACCTCGAGCCCACGCCCCGGCTCGTCGAGGGGACGGCCGTCGGCGAGCGGCGTCTCGCCTCGGCGATGATCGATCTCTCCGACGGGCTCGCGGCCGACCTCGGCCACGTCTGCGAGGCGAGCGGCGTGGGGGCCCGCGTCGACCTCGCCCGCCTGCCGCGCTCTGCCGCCTATCGCGCCCTGGCGCCGAGGCTCGCGCCGGCCGATCCGCTGGCCCCGGCGGTCGGCGGCGGCGAGGACTACGAACTCCTCTTCACGGTGCCGCCGGAGCGGGTGGCCGCGCTCGAGCGGGCCGCCCGACGATGGCCCGCGCGCCCGACGGCGATCGGCGAGGTCCGGCCGGCGCGCGAGGGGCTCGTCCTGATCGGCGAGGACGGCCGGCCGTACACCCCGCCGCGCGCAGGCTTCGTCCACTTCTGAGACGCGACTCCCGCGCACGTCACGCGCGCGAGGCCTGGACGAACCGGGCCTCCGCTCCGGAAGCCCCCGCGGCGTCTGCGCGCCGACAGGGGAGCGGCGTGTCTGGCGCCTCCGGCCGCTTGCCCGTGCGAGCCCCGGTCCAGGGAGGCGCATCACTCCTTGACTGGCCGGGGACCCCATGATAGATACGCGGCCTCACACGAGGGGGTGCCGCTCGTAAATGGGCGTCGCGACTAAGTTCGACGGTGGTGCGCCGGCGCGGGACGCCGGGGC
>DATCKS010000612.1:0-2895 GCA_036562265.1 Thermodesulfobacteriota bacterium
GACGTGGACGAACGCCGACTCACCCGAGAGGCCCTGGCCGATTTCGCGAAGTCGCACCGGGAGGAGTTCGAGCGCTGGCTCGCGGAGCTGGTGGCGATCCCCACCGTCTCGGCCGATCCGGCGCGCGCGGCCGATGTGCGCCGCGGGGCGGAGGCGGCGGCCGCCCGACTGGCGGCGGTCGGCGCCACGGCGGAGGTCCTCGAGACCGGGGGGCACCCGCTGGTCCATGGGCGGCTTCCCGGCGATCCCGCCTGGCCGACGGTCACGCTCTACAACCACATGGACGTCCAGCCGGCCGACGGCGACGCCTGGCGGACCGACCCCTTCAGGCTCACGACGGAGGGCGACCGCTACTACGGCCGCGGCGCCACCGACGACAAGGGCCCGGCGCTCACGGCGCTCCTCGGGGCGCTGGCCGCCCGCGAGGCGGGTGTGCCGATCAACATCGCCTTCCTGTGGGAGTTCGAGGAGGAGATCGGCAGCCCCCACTTCGAGGCTGCCGTCACGCGCTACCGGGAGCGGCTCGCCACCGACAGCATCGTCGTCTCCGACACGGTCTGGACCACGCGGGGCAAGCCGAGCAGCCCGGCCGGCCTGCGCGGCATGCAGACCTTCCGCCTCACGCTGGAGGTCGCCGAGACCGACGCCCACTCCGGCATGGTGGGAGGCGCGGCGCGCAACCCGATCGCCGAGCTGATGCAGGTCGTGGCCGCCTGCGTCGACGGCCGAACGGGCGAGGTGCTGATCCCCGGCTTCTACGACGAGGTCGAGCCGCTCTCGGAGGCCGACGCGCGGGACTTCCTCGCCTCGGGGTTCTCGGTCGAGACCTTCATGCGGGACCATCGGCTCAGGTCGCTCCGCACGACCGACACGCTCGAGGTCATGCGCCGCATCTGGGCGCGGCCGACCTTCGAGGTCCACGGGGTCGTGGGGGGCTACACGGGACCGGGGGTCAAGGCGATCGTGCCGCCCAGGGCCGAGGTGAAGTGCTCCTGCCGCATCGTGCCGAACATGACGACGGCGCGGACGATGGCCCGGGTGACGGAGTTCATCCGGAGCCGGTTCCCGGACGTCCAGGTGCACCCGGGGCACGGCCTCGAGCCGTTCAAGGGGGTGACGACCGGTCCCCTGGCCGACGCCGTGCGCGACGCGTACCGGTTCGCCTTCGGCGCGGCGCCGGCCTTCACGCGCGAAGGGGGCTCGATCGGCGCCGTCCCGACGATGGAGCGGGTGCTCGGCGCGCCGGTCCTCTTCCTCGGGCTCTCGCTGCCCGAGCACGGCTACCACGCACCCAACGAGCACTACGACTGGGGGCAGGCGTCGGGCGGGATCGCCGCCTTCGCGCGGTACTTCTCGCGCCTGGCGACGCTGCCCCGGTGAGGAGCGACCCGATGCCGAGGGAGATGGTCCCACCCACCACCCGAGAAGTGTCCGAGCGCCGCAAGGCGCTCGCCCCGAAGACGCACGAGGCCTTCGAGGCGTTCCAGAAGGCGGTCTTCGCCGACGGGGCCCTGTCGGCCAAGACCAAGCAGATCATCGCCGTGGCGGTCGCCCACGTGACGCAGTGCCCCTACTGCATCCGCGGCCACACGAAGCTCGCGCGCCGCGCCGGGGCGACCCCCGAGGAGCTGATGGAGGCGGTCTGGGTGGCGGCCGAGATGCGCGCGGGCGGCGCCTACGCGCACGCGACCGTCATGCTGGACGCGATGGCGGAGGAGCCGCCGCAATCCTGAGCGAGCAGCAGGCCGGCGGCGACTCGGGCCGGTGCTCGACCGGCACGGCCCCGTAGAGCGCCTCGACGAGCGTCCGGAAGAAGACCCCGCAGACGGCCGGGTGGTCCCGCGAGACGTCCTGGAAGGGGCACTGGTGGATCACCACCCGGCGCCAGCCGTCCCCCTCCTCGCGCGCGTCCGCCTGCCAGGCGAGTTCCTCCTCGAGCCACCCGAGGAGGAGGTCCCATCGCCGACGCTCGTCGGCCGACGCGAAGCGCCCCTTCACCCGCGCCGCGAGCCGCTCGGCCGCCGCCGCCACGACCTCCGCCATGCCCCGTTCGCCGTACCGGTCGAGGAGCGACTCGATCACCAGCGCGAGCAAGAGGTCGTAGCGCTTCGGGAACGCGCGCTGCCCGTCGGGCGACAGCCGGTAGAGGTAGGTCGGCCGCGACGGCTGCGTCACGACCTTCCGGCGCTCGACGAGTCCCAGGGCCCGCAGGGTGTCGAGGTGCTGGCGGACCGCCGCCCCGCTGACCCCGAGCCTCGCGGCCAGGTCGTCGGCCGCAAGCTCCTGTCGGATCAGGAGTTTCAGGATGTCGTGCTTCGTCCCCGAAGGGAGGTCGGGCGGCGGCCGCATAGTTTAGAAAGTTTTAACTTGCATAAGTAACGCTTCTGGCATAGTGTAGCGGATACCGGGCGCACGCGCGTGCCCGAATCGAACCGGAGGCAACCGATGTCCCGTATCCGACCTGGTTTCGTTCTCGCGTTCTTCGCTGCACTGGCTCTCGTTACCGGTACCGCGACCGCCCAGGACCTCCGCAAGGCCCCTCCCGGGGACGGGTACAAGAAGGTGAGCGAGCTGGTCCCCCTCCCCGACTTCCTGCCCGGCATGGGGACGCTCTACGTGAAGCCGGAGACGTTGCCGGCCGGTCCGTTCCTGGCCTACGACAAGCAGGGGCGGCTCGTCAGCACGATCTACATGGTCCCGCTCGAGGATCTGCAGGCGCACAAGGCGTTCGAGAACCTTGCCACTGCGCAGGAGAAGGTCGACCACGTCGACCTCGTGTACAACGCCGGGCACCCCGGCGTGGAGAAGCCGCATTACCACATCGTGCTCTGGCACATCCCGAAGGCGCAGGAACAGCGCGTGGCCGGCAAGTAGCCGTGCTGACGCGCCGCAGAC
>DATCKS010000615.1:0-4056 GCA_036562265.1 Thermodesulfobacteriota bacterium
TCGCCACCCCGGCAGCCGTGACGAGCGCCGGCAGCCCGAGCCAGACGAGGAACGCGGCGAAGCTCTGCCCGGGCGTGAGGAAGAGCGGGTGCGCCGTTGGCGACCGCTCGGCGATGGAGAGGATGGCGTCGGCCGACGCGAGCCAGGCCACCGACGAGACGGCCAGCTCGCGGTTGGCCGGCTGGTAGAGGAGCTGGTTCGTGGCGAAGTCGACGTCGCCGACCACGACCAGACGACCTCGCTTCGCCGCGTCCGCCGACGCCTCGGGGGAGGCCGCGGGCGAGGCCGCGGCCTCGGGCGAGGCGTCCGGGTTCGGCGAGGACTGCGGCGTCGCCGACTCGGGCGCCGGCAGCGTGGCCGCCACCGCCACGGTGACCGGTCCCTTGAGATCGCGCCTGGCGTCGAAGCGGGCGTCCACGGTGTCGCGCCTGGCCGGGTCGATCGGCGTCGCCCACGAGGTGGGCGACGTCTTCGCGAGCCAGGTGAGCTCCACGCCGGCCGGCGGCTGGTCGTCCGCGATGACCGGCCGCGCGATCGGCATGTAGCCGACGAAGCCGCGGTCGCTGAGGCCGCGGCTGATCGGGTGGCTGCCGAACTGCTCGACCACGGCAACGCGCGGATCGGGCATGACCAGCGACACGTTCGGCTCGAGGATGATGGCGTCGCGCAGGTCGATGCCGTACGGCTTGACGAGCCCCGCCAGCTCGGGCGTCGCCGACTCAGGGAGGTCGGCCATGAGGAGCAGGTGTCCGCCCCGCTCGAGGAAGGCCCGGAGCCGTTCCGCCTCGCTCTTGAGCACGTCGACGCGCGGGCCCGCCATGACGACCACGTCCGCGTCGTCCGGGATGGCGGCGGCCGTGGCGACGTTGATCGTCGCGGTCGTGTACCCGGCGTCCTCGAGCGTCGTCCTGAGCTGGGAGAGCCCGCGCTCGGCCGGATCGTCGATCTGCCGCTCGCCGTGCCCGGTGGTGAAGTAGACCTTGCGCTGCCCCTCGCGCGTCACCTTGAGGATGGCATTGGTGAGCTTGGTCTCGTCGGGGAAGGTCACCGTCTCGCGCCGGTTGCCGCTCTCGACGACGACCGTCTGGTTCGCGGTGACGCGGTACTGCTCGGTCCGGCCGACCTGCTTCTGCGGGTCGATCATCTCGTAGCGGATCCGCCGGGAGGCGTTGGCGTACTGCCTGAGGAGGTCCTCCGCCTCACGGGTTGCCCCCTCCCCGCCGATGTAGAACGCCAGAAGCGTGACGTCGCGGTCGAGGCCGTCGAGGGCGCGCAGGCTCTCCGCCGAGAGGCTCTGGCGCTTGTTCGAGGTGAGGTCCCAGGTCCTGTACACCCGCTGCGAGATCAGGGCCGCGACGACGAGGATCGCGACGACGGCCAGCGTGCCGACGACCGCGCCGAGCCCGTACGTGGTCCGGTTCATGGCGTTCACGCCCTCCAGCGGCGCGCGTCGAGCGTCCGCCAGGTGAGAAAGAGGCCGAGCGTCGTGGCGAGGACGTAGTAGACGATGTCGCGCGTGTCGAGCACCCCTCGGGCGAAGCTCTCGAGGTGCCCCTGGATCGACAGATAGCGCAGCACCGTCGACACCGTCCCCTGGGTCGCGTCGCCGAGCCACCCGATGATGAAGGCGAGCAGCGCGAAGCCGAAGCCGATGAGGGCCGCGACGATCTGGTTTTCCGTGAGGGTGGAGAAGAACATGCCCCAGGCGAAGAGCGCGAAGGCGAGCGCCACGAGCCCGAGGTACCCCGTGACGACCGGCCCCCACTCGACCGTCCCGACGGCCGCGAGGTACGCCGGGTAGGCGAACGTCAGCGCGAGCATGAGGCCGAACGCCGTGAACACGGCGAGCAGCTTGCCGAGGATCACGTCGCCGTCCCGCACCGGGTAGGACAGGAGCAGCTCGATCGTCCCCTGCCGCCGCTCCTCGGCGAAGAGCCGCATGGTGAGCAGCGGCATCATGAGGAGCATGATGACCCAGACGTTGGCGAAGATCGGCCGGAAGACGATCTCGGTCGAGTTCAGGTACGTGGCGGCGAACGGCTGCCCCGCCGCCCTGAGGCTCGCCTCGGCGTAGGCCCGGACCGTGAGGTAGAAGAAGGCCCCCGTGATGAGCAGGAAGATCGTCGCCATCACGTAGACGATCGGCGAGGCGAAGTACGCGCGCAGCTCACGCTGGAAGATCGCGATGACGTTCCGCACGCCCTACTCCTTTCCGGCCGGTGCGGCAGCCTGGTCCGCGGCCGCCCAGGCCCCCTCCGCCCGGGCCGCGTCGGCGCCCGACTCCGGCGCGCCCTCCTCGGCCCGCAGGTCGCCGTCCTTCGTCACCAGCGAGATGAAGACGCTCTCGAGCGTGGCGGCGGCGCCGTGCAGCTCGAGGAGCGGCCAGCCGCGCGAGACGACCGCGCGCGCGATCTCGGGCCGAAGGTCCGTGCCGACGCGCTGCGCGACGCGCACTCTCGCGACCGCCCCGTCCTCCCCCGGCGCGGCCGGCAGGACGGTGACCCCTCGTTCGGCCGGGGGTCGCGGGTCGCCCGGGGCGACGAGGTCGGCCAGGACGGCGGCCAGCGCGTCCGCCGGCGCGGCGGCGGCCCCGGTCACGTCCCCCCCGAGCCCGTGCTCCCGGCCGATCGTGTCGGGGCGGCCGTCGGCGAGGAGCCTGCCGCGGTGGACGATGAGGACGCGCGAGCAGATCATCTCGACCTCGGGGAGGATGTGCGTCGAGAGGATCACGGTGCGCGTGCCGGCGAGCTGCCGGATCAGCTCGCGGATCTCCCGGATCTGCGCGGGGTCGAGCCCGGAGGTCGGCTCGTCGAGCACCAGCACGTCCGGGTCGCCGAGGAGCGCCTGCGCGAGCCCCACCCGCTGGCGATAGCCCTTCGAGAGCCGGCCGATCTGCCGGTCGGCGACGTGGGCGATGCCGCAGGCCGACAGCACGGCGTCGATCTTCGCCGGCCGTTCGCTCCGCCCCACCCCCTTCACCTTGCCGACGAAGTCGAGGTAGGCGCGCACCGGCATGTCCGTGTAGAGCGGCGCGCTCTCGGGGAGGTAGCCGACGCGGCGGCGCGCCTCGAGCGAGTCGGTGACGACGTCGTGACCCGCGATCGACGCGCGGCCGCGCGTCGGCGGGATGAAGCCGGTCAGGATGCGCATGGTCGTCGTCTTGCCGGCGCCGTTGAGGCCGAGGAAGCCGACGATCTCCCCTTTCTCGACCGAGAAGGACAGCCCCTCGATGGCCGAGATGCGCCCGTAGCGCTTCGTGAGCCCTTCAACCTGGATCATCGCTGTCGTTCCCGTGTCCTTAAGAGAGGCGTGTCGCCGTACGCCTCCGACGACCCGTGCGGGGCGGCGACGCAGTCCCTCACGCCCGCGCGCCGCCTGCGGATCGGCGTCGCACGGTACTCCGGATCGACGTCCGGGCCCTGCCGGACGCCGGTCACTCCCGCCAGGCGCTAGCGCTCGATCTCCCGGATGAGATGACCGAGTTCGGGCAGGATCAGCTTCGTCATGGCCAGCCGTACGGCGGCGGGCGAGCCGGGCAGGCTGAACACCAGCTTGCCGTCGACGACACCGGCCACCGCGCGCGAGAGCATGGCGGACGAGCCGATCTCCTGATAGCTCAGCATCCGGAAGAGTTCGCCGAACCCGTCGAGGCGCCGGCTTCGGAAGCGTCGGCGCAGGTAGTCCTCGACGACTTCGTACGTGCAGTCGCGGCGCCCCACGCCGGTGCCGCCGGTGAAGAGGATGGCCTGCACGCGCCGGTCGTCGAGGGCCGACCGGAACACCGCCTGGATCGCCGACTCGTCGTCGCGGACCAGGTGGTAGCCGACGACCTCGTGGCCCGCCTCCGTCAGGAGACGGACCAGGAGACGCCCGCCCTCGTCGGTCTCCGGCGTCCGGGTGTCGCTCGTCGTGACCACGACGCAGGCTACCCGGCCGGGAGCGGCCGCCTTGTGCGCCTCGTGGGTCGCCGGCGCCTCCGCCTGCGTCGAGGCCGCCGGCTCGTGGCTCCCCGAGTGCGCCATCCGGCCAAACCCCCTTTCGGGGCGAAGGTTACCC
>DATCKS010000619.1:0-7768 GCA_036562265.1 Thermodesulfobacteriota bacterium
CCCCTCCTGCCCGGCCCTTCTTCGTGAGCTGGTACCCGTCGATGCTCGTCATGACGGACGAGGACTCGCCCGGCATGTTGATCAGGATGGCCGTCGTCGATCCGCCGTACTGGGCGCCGTAGTAGATGCCGGCCATCATGATGAGGCCGGCGCTCGGGCTGAGCGAGTAGGTCACGGGCAGGAGGATGGCGATCCCCGCGACGGGACCGAGCCCCGGCAGCACGCCGATCGCGGTGCCGGCCAGCGCGCCGGCGAGGGCGGCCAGCAGGTTCTCGTACGTCAGGGCCACGCCGAAGCCGTACAGCAGGCCGTCGAGCGTACTCATGGGGCTTCCCCCTCGCTATCCAAGCAGCACGCCGCGCGGCATGGGGACCCCGAGCATGTGGATGAACACCACGTGCACGGTCCCCGTGATGAGGATCGAGTACAGGACCACGCGCGGCCACGCGAGGCCCGACAGGAGGCGCATGAGCAGGATGCAGATGAGGGTGGTGTCGAGCAGGTGACCGAGCCACGGGAGGGCCACGAAGTAGCCCAGCAGCACCGCGACGACCCCGAGCAGGCGGGCGCGATCCGCTCCGGCGGGAAACTCGACCCGCTCGGTGGGTCCCGTCTTCCGGCCTTCCCAGATCGTCGCCAGGCTGCCCACCACGAGGAGCCCGCCGACGATGAGCGGGAAGATCGCCGCCCCCGGCTGGTTCAGCCGCCCGAACGGCAGCTGAACCGCCAGGCCGAGATAGGCGGCGGCGACGAGCACGCCGAGCCCGCCGATGACGAGGTACCCCGTACGCTTCCGGACGGGCGTGCCGCTCACCTGGCCGCACCCGCCTCGATCCGATCCAGCCACTCGGTGAGGCTCGCGAACTCCCTGGCGAACTCGCGGAGTTCGGCCACCGCCTCCTCCGGGCCCTTGGGATCGACCACGAAGCCGTTCTTCTCGGCGAAGGCCAGGAACTCCGGGCTCTCCATGGCCTTCCTCGAGGCCGCCGTGAGCTTCTCCAGGACGTCCTTCGGCAGGCCCTTCGGCGCGATCACGGTGTAGCTGGCCGGCAGGGTGGCGTCGAATCCCGCGTCGGGGATGGACGTCGCCTCCGGCGCCAGGGGGTACTTCCCCTTCGCGAACACCCCGAGGACCCTGAGCTTGCCCGCCCTGACCTGGGCGATCGAGTTGCCGCCGTACCCGACCGCGCCTTCGATGCGGCCGCCGAGCAGCGCGAGCAACGCCTCGCCTCCGCCGCCGGTGAACGGCACCGTGGCGATCTTGACGCCGGCAGAGCGGTTGAGCTGCTGGACGACGAGATCGGCGATCGACCGCACGCCCGACACGCCGACGCGGATCTTGCCCGGCTTCTGCCTCACGTCGGCCATGAACTCCTCGAAGGTCCTCCAGGGGGCGTCCGCGCGGACGAGCAGCATGCCCGGGACGTCGGCCAGCTTCGTGATGATCTGGTAGTCGTCGGGCGTCTTGTAAGGAAGCCCGGGGTTGACGAGCGGCTGATACGTCAGCGCGGCGCTGTCGCCGAGGCCGATCGTGTAGCCGTCCGGCTTCGCCTGCACGACCAGGTTGGTGCCGATGGTGGCCGACCCGCCCGGCCGGTTCTCGACGTTGATGTTGCCGGGAAGGGTCTTCTCGAGCTGCGCCACGAAGGCCCGCGACAGCGGATCGGTGGAGCCGCCGGGGTTGAACGGCACGATGAAGGTGATGTCCCGGCTGGGATAGTCCTGCGCCGCCGCGGAGCCGGCCCAGGCGAGCATCAGCGCGGCGACGACGATCCGTGTGGCACGTGCGGCGAAGAGTCTCATCGTTCTCTCCCGATGACGGTGTCCAAGAGGCCGGTCGATCGACGGCCGGTTCTTCGACGGATCAGTGGGTATCGAACAGCTCCTGCACCTTTTCGGCATCACTCGACTTCGTCAGGGCAAGCGACAGCAGGATTCTCGCCTTCTGGGGGGTGAGGTTGTCCGCGGCCACCATGCCCTGCTCCCTGAGATAGGTGCGTCGGGCCACGCGGCCGCTGCCGGCCCGGCTCGACTGCACGACCAGGACGCCGCTCCGCGCCGCTCGCTCCAGAGCGGCCCGCTCGAGCGGCGCCGTGAGGCCGGGGGCGAGGCCCGCGGACACGAGCCCCCGCGCTCCCGCGGCCACGAAGGCGTCGACGGCGCAGCCGTCGGCGCCCGCGTAGGAGTAGACGATGTCGACGCGCGGCAGCGCCGCCACCTCGGCGATGTCGAAGGCCGAGGTCAGCGTGTGCCGCCTCACGGGCGCGCGGTAGAAGTACACGCCGTCCCCGTCCACGTGACCGAGCAGCCCGACGTCCCGGCTCCTGAAGGTCTGCAGCCGGTAGGTGGAGGTCTTGGTCGCGTCCCGGGCGCTGTGGATCTCGTCGTTCAGCACCACGAGCACCCCCTTTCCGACCGCCTGAGGATCGCCGGCCGTCCGAACGGCGGAGACGAGGTTCATGCCGACGTCCGAGCTGAGGGCGCTCGCGGGCCGCTGGGCGCCGACGAGCACGACGGGCCTGTCGGTCTTGAGGACCAGGTGCAGGAAGTACGCGGTCTCCTCGAGGGTCGCCGTGCCGTGCAGGATCACGAAGCCGCGCACGTCGGCGTCCTCGCGCGCCGTCCTCGTGATGAGCTCGGCAAGCTCGATCCAGTCGGACGGCGAGATCTTCGTGCTGCCGACGGCGCGAAACGGGACCGGAACCAGGTCGGCGAAGCGGGCGGCCTCCGGCACCCGCTCGATCGCCTCGGCCGGCTCCATCTTCCGGCCCGTCTCGGGATAGTCGAGCACCTCGAGGGAGTGGTGCGAGATGGACGAGATCGTCCCTCCCGTGCCGATCACGGCGATCCTGGGCTTTTTCATCGACCCTCGCTCGTTGGGATACGCCAGTCGGTCCCGATCCGATACAACCGCGGGACCGCGCCGGCGAAAGGGGTCAGGCGTCGCACGGCGGATGCCGATCGCTCCAACGGGTTGCACGCTCGTATGCGTGGGCGACGCGGTACACGGTCGCTTCCTCGAACGGATGCCCGACGATCTGCACGGAGAGCGGCAGTCCGTCCTTCGTGAAGCCGCACGGGATCGCGATCGCCGGCTGCCCCGTCACGTTGAACGGCTGGCGGGCCTGGCGCGGATACGCGCGGGCGATGGCCGCCGGGTCGTCGATCGCGCACGGCGGGTCGAAGCTCGAGGCGGTCACGCACACGTCGACGTCCGCCATGGCGTCCTGCGTGAGACGGCACAGGCGCGCGCGCAGGCGCTGCGCGTCGATGTAGTCCGCGGCCGTGACGCCGGCGCCTTCGAGGATGCGGGCCCGTGCGAGTTCGCCGTACTCGTCCGCGCGAGTCGCGAGCCACCCTCGATGGATCGCGAAGGCCTCGGCGGTCAGGATGATCCGGGCGCAGGTCGCGAAATCGGAAAGGGGAGGGAGCCGGACGTCCCTGACCTCGGCCCCGAGATCCCGCAACACGGCGACCGCGGCGTCGATGGCGGCGATCTGTTCCTCGTGGGCCGGCTCGGCGTCTTCCGTATAGAAGTGGCGCACGAGCCCGATCCGCACGCCCGTCACGCCGCGGTCGAGGTCGGCCGAGTAATCGGGCACCGGGACCGACGCGCTCGCGGGGTCCTCCGGGTCGTGGCCGGCGATGGCCTGGAGCACGAGCGCGTTGTCCGCGACGGAGCGGGTGATCGGGCCGACGTGGTCGAGCGAATAGGCCAGCGGGAAGACGCCGCGCCGACTGACGAGGCCGTACGTCGGCTTCATGCCGGTCACGCCGCACATCGACGCGGGATTCCGGATCGATCCGGCCGTGTCCGTGCCGATCGATGCGGGCACCATGCCCGCGGCCACCGCGACGCCGGACCCGCTCGACGAGCCTCCCGGAAAGCGCCGCGTCCCCCAGGGATTGACGGCGGGCGGCCAGGGCAGGTCGAAGGAGGGACCGCCGATGGCGAACTCGTGGGTCGACAGCTTTCCGAGGAGCACGGCCCCGGCCGCGCGTAGCCGCGACGTGACGGCGGCGTCCTCCGCCGCGACGTTCTCCCTAAGGAGCCTCGAATGCGCGGTGGTCGGAAGTCCGGCCGCGTCGATGATGTCCTTGAGCGCGAACGGGACGCCGTGGAGCGGCCCGCGGTACGTGCCGGCCATGATCTCGCGCTCCGCCTCGCGCGCCGCGACGAGCGCGGAATCGGCCGAGACGCTCAGGAACGCGTGCAGGCGCCCATCGATTCGCCCGATCCGGTCGAGAAGCGCTCGCGTGTACTCGACCGGCGACAGCGCCTTCGTCCGGATCAATTCGGCCGCGCGAGCGATGCCGATGAAGGCCAGGTCGGTCACCGGGCCGTCCTCGGCCTCACGCGAGGCCGGAACGTGAAGGCGACC
Source organism: Thermodesulfobacteriota bacterium (assembly GCA_036562265.1). GTDB lineage: Bacteria > DASVDK01 > DASVDK01 > DASVDK01 > DASVDK01 > DASVDK01. The sequence continues at coordinate 4,383 of DATCKS010000619.1, forward strand.
TCCTCGGTCCAGGCGAGGTCCTTCGGCAACCGGCTGGCACGGGCGCGGCTCTCGCCGATGCTCCGGACGAGCTGGTCCAGGTGGCGAGCGTCCATGTTCGCGAGCCCCGCCGCGCTCGCCATTCGCTTCGCGTCGGATGCGTCGTTCATCGCTCCGTGACCGACAAAGAGGAATCCCCCGTGCGGCCCCGGCTCGCCGCCGCTCCGGCGGCGGGCCTGGCCGTCGCACGAGGAGCCCGCGCCGGACTCGCCGCGCCGAATCGAGGGCAATAGGGGACCTCCGGACACGACGGGCGAGTCGCCCGCGCGTCGTTCCGGTTACGCGCCTTCACGCTCACGTGTATACAAGCGGATACGAGCGTATACCATCTTGTATCAAACGCGATTCGCATGGTAAGGTCAAGCGGAATTCTGGCCGAGTCGGGCGGCGCTCGCGTGCCTCGCGGGCGAGGCGGACCGCGTGTACAAAACGGTTCTGCGGAGCCGTCCGGAGGATCGCGAGACGAGCGACGAGACTCGAAGGAGACGACTGCGGTGAGCGGACGTGCATCGAAGGGGAAGGCGTACGACGTGGTTGTCGTGGGCGCCGGCAACGCCGCGCTGGCGGCGGCGGTGTCGGCGAAGGAGAACGGGGCGGCCCGCGTCCTGGTGCTCGAGAAGGCACCGCGCGAGACGCGCGGCGGCAACACGCACTTCAGCGGCGGCCTCCTACGCTTCGCCTACGACTCCGTCGAGCAGATCCTCGAGGTGTGCCCGAGCGCCGCGAAGCTCGAGGGCTTCCTCGAGGGGATCGAGACCTACCCGGCGTCGGCGTTCCGGGAGGACCTCATGCGGGTCACCAACGGCCGCACCGACCCGGAGCTGTCCGCCATCCTGATCGGCCAGTCCTACCCCACGATCCGCTGGATGGCCGGCCTCGGAATCGAGATGGAGCCGGCCGTCTCGCTCGGCGGCGTCAAGGTCGACGGCAAGATCAAGTGGCCGAAGGGGGCCGTGATTCGCGCGGTGCACGAGGGGGTCGGTCTGTCGCGCTCGTGGTTCGCCATCGCCGAGTCGAAGGGGATCGAGATCCGCTACGACAGCCGGGCGAGCCGCCTCGTGCAGGACGAGGCCGGCCGCATCTGCGGCATCGAGGTCCAGGGCCTCTCGGGGCGCGAGACGATCCCGACGCGGGCCGTCGTGCTCGGCTGCGGCGGGTTCGAGGCGAACCAGGCCTGGCGCGCCCAGTACCTCGGCCGCCCCTGGGACCACGCCAAGGTGCGCGGGACCCGGCACAACCAGGGCGACGGCCTGCGCATGGCGCTCGAGATCGGCGCCATGCCGATCGGCCAGTGGAGCGGCTGCCACGCCACCCCCATCAACGCCGAGAGCCCGCCCTACGGCGTGCTGGAGCTGACCGACAAGACGAACCGGCTCTCGTACCCCTACGGCGTGATGCTGAACAAGGAGGGCCGCAGGTTCGTCGACGAGGCGGAGGACTTCCAGTTCTTCACCTACGCGAAGTTCGGCGGCATCATCCTGAACCAGCCGGAGTCGGTCGCCTACCAGATCTTCGACCAGAAGGTCGTGCACCTGCTCGAGGGGCGGTACTCGACGAGCGAGCCGATCGTGGCCGACACGCTGGACGGGCTCCTCGAGAAGCTGCCGATCGACCGGGCGACCGCCCGCCGGACGCTCGAGGAGTACAACGCGGCGGCCGGCCACGGGACGTTCAATCCGGGCATCCTCGACGGCATGTGCACCAAGGGGATCACGCCGCCCAAGTCCAACTGGGCCCAGCGGCTCGACACCCCGCCGTTCGTCTGCTATCCGGTTACCGGCGGCATCACCTTCTCGTTCGGCGGCCTCAAGATCGACGACCAGGCCCGGGTGCTCGACACGGGCTGGCGTCCCATCACGGGGCTCTTCGCCTGCGGCGAGATGGTCGGCAACATCTTCCACTACAACTACCCGGGCGGGACCGGGCTCATGTCGGGCGCGGTCTTCGGGCGGATCGCGGGGGCGAGCGCCGCCCGCCTCGCGCGCAGCTAGGGGGAATCGACGTGGCGCAGGAGAAGATCCGCGCCGTCTTCATGCGCGGCGGCACATCGAAGGGGGTCGTCTTCCGCGCCGAGGACCTCCCCGCCGACCCCGCGGCGCGGGACCGGCTCTTCCTCGCGGTCATGGGCTCGCCCGATCCGAACGGGCGGCAGCTCGACGGCATGGGAGGCGGCATCTCGTCGCTCTCGAAGGTCTGCATCGTCGGCCCGCCGAGCCGGCCGGACGCCGACGTCGACTACACCTTCGGCCAGGTGTCGGTCCGGGAGGCGTCGGTCGACTACAGCGGCAACTGCGGGAACATGTCGTCGGCGATCGGCCCGTTCAGCGTCGACGAGGGGATCGTCCGGGCGACCGGCCGGCAGGCGACGGTCCGGATCCACAACACCAACACCCGGAAGATCATCGTCGCCCGCTTCGACCTCGAGGGGGACCGGGCGGCCGTCGACGGCGACTTCGTGCTGGACGGCGTCGCCGGGTCGGGGGCGCCGATCCGGCTCGACTTCACCGACCCCGGCGGCGCGAAGACCGGCCGGCTCCTGCCGACCGGCCGGCCGGTGGACGTCCTCGAGGTGGCCGGCGTCGGCCGCATCCGGGCGAGCCTCGTCGACGCCGCCAACCCCTGCGTCTTCGTCGCGGCGTCGGACCTCGGGTGCGACGGCAGCGAGGCCCCCGACGCCCTGGAGCGGGACCGCGAGCTTCTGGCTCGCCTCGAGGCCGTCCGCCAGGCCGCCTCGGTGGCGATGGGGCTCGCGCCCGACCTGGAGCGCGCCCGGGCGATTCCGAGCGTCCCCAAGGTGGCGATGGTGGCGTCGCCGCGGCCGACCACGACGCTCTCCGGACGGACGCTCGCGCCGGGGGACATGGACATCGCCGTCCGGATGATCTCCATGGGGCAGCCGCACCGCGCCGTGCCGCTCACCGGCGCCATGTGCCTCGCCGTCGCGACGCGCATCGAGGGGAGCCTGCCCCACGAGCTGGCCGCGCGGCCGGCCAGGCCGGATGCGGACATCCGGATCGCCCACGCCTCGGGGGTCACCGTCGTCAACGCGTCGGTGACGCGCAACGGCGCAAGCGGCGCCGACGCCGGCTTCAAGGCCGAGTACGCCACGGTCTACCGCACCGCGCGCCGCCTCTTCGAGGGGCACGTGCTCTACCGCCGATCGGGACTCGCGGCGTGAGCGACGGGGTCACGAGGACCGTCGCCGGCTGGCTGGCGGGGCTCGGGCACGAGGACATCCCGGAGCCGGTCCGCCGCGCCGTCCGCCTCTTCGTCCTCGACACGCTCGGCGTCGGTCTCGTCGGCATGGACCAGCCGTGGACCGGGATCGTCGCCGACTGGGTGTCGCG
>DATCKS010000244.1:0-6719 GCA_036562265.1 Thermodesulfobacteriota bacterium
CGCCCGGGCGGCCGAGCGATGCGGCATCGGGCACGGAGGGCTGCGGCCGATTATACAGCGCCTCGACCGACCGCCCGTGCGGCCGCCGGCCGCCCGGTCGCGCCCCGACCCATCGGCTGCAAGCCTGCCCTCCGCCCTTTACGGATTGGGTACCCGATCCCGCGCGGGTCGCCCAACGCCCCGGTCGGATCCGGGTGATACAGGGGCCGGGCGGCCCGCGCCGGCGGGGTGCGCCACCTTGACATAGCTGGGTCGGGGCGTGAGAATCCGCCAGCATGTCCCGGGACCCCCGCGCGGCCGCCGACACCACCCCGATCATCCCGACGCCGGTCACGGGCGAGGCGCTGCCTGGCGGCACGATCCTCGTCGTCGACCCCGAGGACGAGGCCGCCTCCGCCATCGACGCCGCCCTGTCGCGGGTCGGCTACCGCGTCCTGCGCGCCAGGACGGGCGCCGACGCCTTCCGGCTCATCGCCGACGAGCGGGTCTCGCTCGTCCTGGTCGATCTGCACCTCCCCGACATGGACGGCATGGAGGTGCTCAGGCGGGCCCTGGAGGCCGACGAGCGGATGGAGGTCATCGTCATGGCCGCCCACGGCTCGATCGAGCAGGCGGTCCAGGCGATGCAGGAGGGGGCGGCCGACTACCTGACCAAGCCGATCGACGTGGCCGACCTGCGGGCGCGGGTCGACCGCGCCATGCGCAGCCGCTCGCTGGCCGAGGAGGTCCGCTACCTCCGGGAGGAGGTGAACCGGCGGTACGGCGTTCAGCCGCTCCTCGGTCGCTCGCGCGCCATGGAGCAGGTGTACGCGCTGATCCGCCAGGTCGCGCCGACCAACTCGACGGTCCTCATCACGGGCGAAAGCGGGACCGGCAAGGAGCTGGCGGCGCGCGCGCTGCACTTCCTGTCGCGCCGCCGCGACCGCCCCTTCATCGCGATCAACGCGGCGGCCTTCTCCGAGACGCTCCTCGAGAGCGAGCTGTTCGGCCACGAGAAGGGGGCCTTCACCGGGGCGACGGAGCGCCGCATCGGCAAGCTCGAGCTGGCCCAGGGCGGCACGCTCTTCCTCGACGAGGTCGCCGAGGTCTCGCGTGCGGTGCAGGTGAAGCTCCTGCGCGTCCTCGAGCAGCGGGAGATCATGCGGGTCGGCGGCAACCAGACGATCCGCATCGACGTGCGCCTGGTCGCCGCCACCAACGCGCCGCTCGAAGAACTCGTCGCCCGCCGGCGCTTCCGCGAGGACCTCTACTACCGGCTCAAGGTCATCTCGCTCGAGATGCCGCCCCTGCGCGAGCGGCGCGAGGACATCCCGATCCTGGTCCACGCCTTCGTGCAGCAGTTCTCCGCCGAGACCGGCAAGGTGATCCGCGGGATCAACGAGGAGGCGCTCGAGGCGCTGGTCCGCTACCCCTGGCCGGGCAACGTCCGCGAGCTGCGCAACGTGGTCGAGAGCATGGTCGTGCTCGCGCGCCGGCCGGAGCTGACCCTGGCCGACGTGCCGGCGGCCATCCGCAGCGGGGTCGTCCCGGTCCGCCGCCTGGCGCTGCCGGCCGGGGGCCCCGCGCCGGCCGCCCCGCCCACGCCGGCGGAGCCGGCGTGGGCGGCCGGCCCCGACGGGGCCGCGCCCCCTCCGCCCCCGGCGACCGACAGCGTGCGGCTGAACGTGTCGGTCGGCATGACGATGGCCGAGATCGAGCGAGAGGCGATCCTCAGGACGCTCGAGTCGGTGGGGGGCAACAAGACGAAGGCGGCGCGCGTCCTCGGGATCGGGCTCCGCACGCTCCAGCGCAAGCTGAAGGAGTACGCGACCGAGTAGCCGGTCGGTCCGCGCGCCCTTCGGCACGATCCGGTTGCAGGGTGGTAAACTGCCGTTCGGAAATGGTGCGACCTCGCGGCCTGGGATCTCGACCACATCCGGAGTGAAGCCGATGAGCGACAAGACCCGGGGCTCCGCACCCGAGAGGAGCGGGGGAAGCGGGCCGATTCGCGCGCCCCAGGACTTCGTAGCCGGCGCAAGCCTCGTCGCGCTGGCGCTCTTTGCCCTCTGGGCGAGCGCGGACCTCTCGCAGGGCAGTCTGGGACAGATGGGTCCCGGCATGCTGCCGCGGGCCACCGCCGTGCTGATCGCCCTCCTCGGCATCGCCATCGCGATCGGGGCGTGCCTCAGGCCGGGCCCCTCGCTCGAACGGTGGGGCATCCGCGGGCCGCTCTGCGTCTTCCTGGCGGTCCTCGCCTTCGCCTTCACGATCCGCTCCGTCGGCCTCGTGGTCGCCGGCCCGCTCGTCGCCCTGATCGGCGGCGCCGCCTCGCCGGAGACCCGGCTCGGCGAGACGGTGATCTTCGCCGTCGCCATCACCGCCTTCTGCATCGGTCTCTTCAAGTACCTCCTCAACCTGCCGATCCCGGTGCTCGTGATCCCGGGCGTCGTCGTGCTCTGACCGAGGGCTGCCGGTGGGCGATCTCGCCGCGAACCTCTCGCTGGGGTTCTCGACCGCGCTGTCCGTGCAGAACGTCGGGCTCGCGTTCATCGGCTGCCTGGTCGGCACGCTCATCGGCGTGCTCCCCGGCGTCGGGCCGATCGCGACGATCACGATGCTCCTGCCGATCACCTTCGGGATCGACCCGGTCGGCGCCCTCATCATGCTGGCCGGCATCTACTACGGCGCCCAGTACGGCGGCTCGACCACGGCGATCCTGGTGAACATCCCGGGCGAGGCGACGGCGGTCGTCGCCACGCTCGACGGCCACCAGATGGCCAAGCAGGGGCGCGCCGGCGCCGCGCTCGGCATCGCGGCCATCGGCTCCTTCTTCGCCGGGTGCGTCGCCACGCTCGTCATCGCCGCGCTGGCCGCGCCGCTCACCCGGGTCGCGCTCCTCTTCGGGCCGGCCGAGTACTTCTCGCTCATGGTGCTGGGGCTGGTCTTCGCCGTCGTGCTCGCCCGCGGCTCCATCCCCAAGGCGCTCGCGATGATCCTCGTCGGGATCCTCCTCTCCACGGTCGGCACCGACCTCGAGACGGGCGAGGAGCGGATGACGTTCGGGTACGGCCCGCTCGCGGAGGGGGTCGACTTCGCGGTCCTCGCCATGGGGGTCTTCGGCTTCGCCGAGGTGCTGCGCAACCTCGAGCACACCGAGGCGCGCGAGGTGGTGAAGCACGCGATCGGGCGGGTGCTCCCCACGCTCGAGGACCTGAAGCGGTCGGTCTGGCCGATCGTCCGCGGCAGCCTCCTCGGCGGCGCGCTCGGGATCCTCCCCGGCAACGGGGCGGTCCTCGGGCCCTTCGCGTCCTACACCCTCGAGAAGAAGATCGCGAAGGACCCGCGGCGATTCGGCCAGGGGGCCATCGAGGGGGTGGCCGGCCCGGAGTCGGCCAACAACGCGGGCGCCCAGACCTCGTTCATCCCGCTCCTGACGCTCGGAATCCCGCCGAACGCGGTCATGGCGCTCATGGTCGGCGCCATGACCATCCACGGCATCGTCCCCGGACCCCAGGTGATGACGAGGAACCCGACGCTCTTCTGGGGCATGATCGCCAGCATGTGGATCGGCAACCTGATGCTGCTGGTGATCAACCTGCCGCTCGTCGGCGTCTGGGTGCGGTTCCTCAAGGTCCCGTACCGGTTGATGTACCCGTCGATCCTCGTCTTCTCGTGCATCGGGATCTACTCGGTGCGCAACCTGCCCGAGGACGTCGTCTTCACCGGCGTCCTGGCCCTGGTGGGCTACGCGCTCATCAAGCTCGGCTTCGAGGCGGCCCCGCTCCTCCTCGGCTTCGTGCTCGGGCGCCTCATGGAGGAGAACCTCCGTCGGGCGCTCAGCATCGCACGCGGGGACCTCATGACGTTCGTCGAACGGCCGGTGAGCGGGGTGCTGCTCGCCGTTGCCCTCGTCGTCCTGGTACTCGCGCTCCTCCCGGCGGTGCGCAAGAGCCGCGAGGAGGTCTTCGCGGACTGACGCCGCACCGGGAGCGGCGCGACCCAGGTTGGAGAGAGGACCAGCTCCGAAGGGAGGCAGCATGAGAACGACACTCGTCCTGGTTGCGGCGGCGCTCGGGCTCGCGGCCGGCGCGGCGCACGCCGCGAGCTACCCCGAGCGGCCGATCACGATGATCGTCCCCTTCGCGGCCGGCGGCCCGACGGACGTGACCGCCCGGATCGTGACCGAGCACATGTCGCGCACGCTCGGCCAGCAGATCGTCATCGAGAACGTCGCCGGGGCCGGCGGAACGACCGGCATCACCCGCGCCGCCCAGGCGAGGCCGGACGGCTACACGATCATGATGGGCCACATGGGGACGCACGGCGCGGCGCCCGCGGTCTACCCCAACCTCAAGTACGACCCGACGAAGGACTTCGAGCCGATCGGGCTCGCGGCCGGGACGCCGATCCTCATCGTGGCCAAGAAGGACTTCCCCGCGAACACCCTCCAGGAGTTCGTCGCGTACGTGAAGGCCAACGCGTCGAAGCTCAACGAGGCGCACGCCGGGGTCGGGTCGGTCTCGCACACGACCTGCTCGCTCCTGCACGCGCAGCTCGGCGTCTCGCCGAACCGCGTCGCCTACCGCGGCACCGGGCCGGCGCTGAACGACCTCGTGGCGGGGCAGGTCGACTACATGTGCGACCAGATCGTCAACCTGACGCCCCAGATCCAGGCCGGCACGATCAAGGCCTTCGCCATCGCCACGCCCGAGCGCAACCCCGCGATCCCGAACGTGCCGACCACCAGGGAGGCGGGGCTGCCCGAGTACCAGGTGAGCGCCTGGAACGCGATCTTCGCCCCCAAGGGGACGCCGAAGGAGATCGTGGCGAAGCTGGCCGACGCCCTCGACAAGGCGCTCGACGACGAGGCCACCAGGAAGCGGCTCGCCGACCTCGGTGGGGACATCCCCGACAAGCAGGGCCGCACGCCGGAGGCGCTCGCGAAGCTCGTCCAGAGCGAGGTCCAGCGCTGGGCCCAGGTCATGAAGTCCACGGGGGGCGGGAGCCGATAGCGCCCGCCCGTCCGGCCGGACCGGGCGGCTACCGCCGCCCGGTCCGGCCAGTTTGACGCGCGCGGCGCCGCGCCTTGCCAGTTTGGCCCGCGCGAACCTCTCCTAACACCTCGTCATCACTGGACTTTCTGGTGTTCGCGGCGCGTTCGCCGCGGCACGGCGGTTGCAAATCCCTGCCACCGGAGTATCGGCCGCGTCCATCTGACGCGGCACCGGTCCGTGCCCGCGCGGCCGTCAAGGGGCCGCGCCGCGCGGTTCGGACGACCTGAATTCGGAGGAGGCACACGCAGTGGCCAAGATCATCGGCATCGACCTCGGGACCACCAACTCCGTCGTGGCCGTCATGGAGGGTGGGGAGCCCAAGGTCATCGTGAACGAGGAGGGGAGCCGGATCACCCCGTCGGTCGTCGCCTTCGGCAAGGACGGCGAGATCCTGGTCGGCCAGGTCGCGAAGCGGCAGGCCGTCACCAACCCGGAGAACACCATCTTCTCGATCAAGCGGTTCATGGGGCGCCGCTACGACGAGGTGACCGAGGAGATGAAGATGGTCCCCTACAAGGTCGTCAAGGGCCCCAACGGGGACGCGCAGGTCGAGGTCCAGGGGAAGCGCTACACGCCCCAGGAGATCTCGGCCAAGATCCTCCAGAAGCTCAAGAAGGCGGCCGAGGCGTACCTCGGCGAGACCGTGACCGACGCGGTCATCACCGTGCCCGCCTACTTCAACGACGCCCAGCGCCAGGCGACCAAGGACGCCGGCACGATCGCCGGCCTCAACGTCCGCCGGATCATCAACGAGCCGACGGCGGCGGCCTTGGCCTACGGGCTCGACAAGAAGAAGGACGAGCAGATCGCGGTCTACGACTTCGGCGGCGGCACCTTCGACATCTCGGTCCTCGAGGTGGGCGACAACGTGGTCGAGGTCAAGGCCACGAACGGCGACACGCACCTCGGCGGCGACAACTTCGACCAGCGGATCATCGACTGGCTCGTGGCCGAGTTCAAGAAGGACCAGGGGATCGATCTCAGCAAGGACAAGATGGCCCTCCAGCGGCTCAAGGAGGCGGCCGAGAAGGCCAAGATCGAGCTCTCCTCGACCATGGAGACCGAGATCAACCTCCCCTTCATCACCGCCGACCAGAGCGGTCCGAAGCACCTGGTCATGAAGCTCAGCCGGGCGAAGTTCGAGTCGCTCGTGGGCGACCTGATCGACAAGTCGTTCGGGCCGGTGCGGCAGTGCCTCAAGGACGCCGGCATGAAGACGAGCGACATCGACGAGGTCGTCCTCGTCGGCGGCTCGACCCGCGTGCCGAGGATCCAGGAGCTGGTCAAGCGCGAGTTCGGCAAGGAGCCGAACCGGAGCGTCAACCCCGACGAGGTCGTGGCGGTCGGCGCGGCGGTGCAGGCCGGCGTGCTCGCCGGCGAGGTGAAGGACGTCCTCCTGCTCGACGTGACGCCGCTGTCGCTCGGCATCGAGACGCTCGGCGGGGTCATGACCAAGCTCATCGAGCGGAACACGACGATCCCGACCAAGAAGAGCCAGATCTTCACGACGGCGGCCGACGGCCAGACGCAGGTGGAGATCCACGTCCTCCAGGGGGAGCGGGAGATGGCCCGGGACAACCGGACCCTCGGGAAGTTCCACCTGGTCGGCATCCCGCCCGCGCCGCGCGGCGTGCCGCAGATCGAGGTCACCTTCGACATCGACGCCAACGGCATCGTCAACGTCTC
>DATCKS010000009.1:0-8511 GCA_036562265.1 Thermodesulfobacteriota bacterium
ATTGGTGGGCAGTCCCGGAATCGAACCGGGGACACCAGGATTTTCAGTCCTGTGCTCTACCAGCTGAGCTAACTGCCCACGGAAGGGGTCGCATGCGCGGGGAGCGGCCTCGTTCGGGGCCGCTCGGAAGGGCCCTTCATCGTAGCGCTGCACTGGCTCCCGTCAAGCCCGGCCGGGGTCGGACCACGAGGTTCGGGGGAGCCGCCGGAGCCCTCAGGCGGCCCGCCGAAGACCGGGTAGCCCTTGGGCCGCACGAGGTAGTGCGCCGGCCGTAGTGCCCAAGGGCCTGGCCCCGATGGTCTGCGAGCGCCGGCGCGCTGCCCGGCGTCTTGCCCCTATAGCCCCTATAAAGGAAAGGTCCGCGCCGCGTGCGAGCTGGGGGCCTTCCAGGCGAGGTTCTGCAGCCTCCGGCGATGCCGGCGTTCATCCCCGGTGGAGGGCCGGGCCGCAGATCCGAAAGTCGGAGCTCCGGAAGGCCTCGTGGGATCGCACGGGCGCACGGCGTCCGGCGAGCGCCCGCCACCTGTCGCACGTCGAGTCGCCCCGGCGCCGCCGCCGACGAGGCGCCGAGACGCGTGCGGCACGGCCGGGCGCCGCGGCAGGGGCGTGCCGGATGCGGGTCAGGGCTGCCCGATGGAGCGGGCGGTGCGTTGACCGCCTGCTACAACCCTGTTATACGTGTGCGACATGCCGATCATCGAGTTCCGGCAGGTCCACAAGTACTTCGGCAAGCTCCACGTCCTGAACGACATCACCCTGTCGGTCGACAAGGGCGAGGTGGTGGTCGTCTGCGGGCCGTCGGGGTCGGGCAAGAGCACGCTGATCCGGTGCATCAACCGGCTCGAGGGGATCGACTCGGGGGACATCGTCGTCGACGGCATGTCGCTCACCGACCCGAAGATCGACCTTCGGGCGCTCCGCACCGAAGTCGGGATGGTCTTCCAGCAGTTCAACCTCTACCCGCACATGACGGCGCTCAAGAACATCACGCTGGCGCCGATGAAGGTGCGGGGGATGTCGGAGGAGCAGGCCCGGGCGGTCGCGATGGACCTCCTCGAGAAGGTCGGCATCCCGGAGAAGGCCGACGCCTACCCGGCCCAGCTCTCGGGCGGGCAGCAGCAGCGGGTCGCCATCGCGCGGGCGCTGGCGATGCAGCCGAAGGTCATGCTCTTCGACGAGCCGACCTCGGCCCTCGACCCGGAGATGATCAACGAGGTGCTCGACGTCATGACGGCGCTTGCCCGCGAGGGGATGACGATGATCGTCGTGACGCACGAGATGGGCTTCGCCCGCCGGGTGTCGGACCGGATCGTCTTCATGGACCAGGGCCAGATCCTGGAGGTCGGCACCCCGGAGACCTTCTTCACCCAGCCGAAGCACGAGCGGCTGAAGACCTTCCTCGGGAAGATCCTCACCCATTGACCTCGGGGCGGCGACACCCCGACGCCGCGCCCGCCATCTTACGTCGACCTGACGATCGCGGTCTTGCCCTCCTGCACGTCGATCACGAGGCGCGCCGAGCGCTCGCACCGGACGGGGACGGTCGTCCCGGTGACGGTCCGGGTCACGGCGCGCGCACGACGACGGTTCCGGCGAGCTTGTCGTGCCAGGCCTGCTTCCGGGGGTCGAAGGCGGCCCAGATGTAGCCGACGAAGACGAGGAACATCGCCAGGACGCCGAGGGCGCCGGTGAGGAGCGGTTGCTGCAGGACGAGGCTGCCGACCGCCACGACGGCGGCCAGCATCGTGGCGACGATGACGCCGGGGACGAGTTCGAGCCCGTAGCCGAGGAACCGCAGGAAGGCGCGCCCGCCGGTCACGGGGCGGCCGTCGACGGAGACGACCTTGAGCCGCAGGACGAGCTTGCCCGGCGTGCCGCCCGCCGCCCACGTGAAGAAGACGAAGTAGACGGCGAGGAGCGCCAGCTCGAACGCCGCGAAGTAGGCGCGCAGGTTCTGCAGGTTCTCCGTCGCGCCGGCCGGGTCGATGACGGCGCCGGGACCGCCGAGCAGGAGCAACGTGGCGATCGAGGTCCCGATGAGCACGGCCAGGATGATGGTCCAGTCGACGATCATCGCGAGCAGGCGCACCCAGAAGCCGGCGTACTCCGGTTCGGTCGTCGCGGCCGGCGCGGGGGAGGCGGCGGCGGGCGGCGGAGCCGCGGGGGGCCACCGCCGCATGCCGGCCACCGTGTCGGTGGCGAAGGGGCGCGGGCGCGGCGCGGCCGCCGGCCGGACGTCACCGGGGCCGCCGTACGGGGGGGCGTCGAGGTCGAGCGTGTGACCGGCCGCCGGCGGCGGAGAGGGCGGCTCGGCGGGAGCGGCGGGCGGCTCGACCGGGGCCGGCCGGGCCGGCGCGGGCGATGCGGGCGAAAGCGGCGGCGCGTGGCCGGCAGGCGGCACAGGCGGCTCGGGGACGGTCCGGGGCGGCGCCGGCGGCGCCGGCGGCGCGTAGGGGGCCGGCCGCTCGGCCGACTCGCGGGCGGCGAGGTGCCGCGGGTCGCGGTCGCCCGCCGTGAGGGCGCGGGCACGCAGCGCCTCGGCGGCGGGGTCGGGGCGCGGCGCGGTCTGGCCGGAAGGCGGCGCCGGCCGCGGCTCGATGTCGCGCTCGTCGAGTTCGAGGACGAGACCGGTGTCGTCGTCGGCGTCGCCGCCGAGGGTCTTGTCGAGAGTGGCCGCGAGCGCGGCGCCGCAGCGGCGGCAGGTCGCCCGCGAGTCGAGGTTGCGGAAGCCGCAGACGCGACAGGTCATCGCTCGATCTCGTAGGCCAGGACCGCGAGCGCGGCGAGCGCCGCGGTCTCGGCGCGGAGGACACGGGGCCCGAGCCCCACCCAGAGGTATCCGGCGGCCCTGGCCGCCTCGGCCTCCTCGGGGGCGAAGCCGCCCTCGGGGCCGAGGAGCGCGACGACGGTCCGGCCGCGCGACAGCCCGCCGGCCAGCACGTCGGCGAGCCTGGCCACGTCGCCGGCGCCGCGCGCCGCCCCCTCGTGGAAGCAGAGACGCAGGGCGCCGGGGAAGGGGCGCGCGAGGAATCGATCGAGCGGCTCCACCGGGTGGATGGTCGGCAGGTCGCCGCGCTCGCACTGCTCGGCCGCCTCGATGGCGATCCGGCGCCACCGTGCGACGCGCGACGGGCCGCCGTCCTCCACGCGCGGCACCGACCGTCGCGTGAGGAGCGGGTGGATGGCCGCCGCGCCGAGTTCGGTCGCCTTCTGGACCACGAGGTCGAGCTTCGCCCCCTTCGTGAGGGCCGGCGCGAGCACGACGCCGGTGCCATTGACGGTCGCGGGCCCTTCCCGGACGATCTCCGCCCGGGCCTCGCCGCGGAGGTCGCGGAGCACGGCGGCGTACTCGAGGCCGGTCCCGTCGAGGAGCGTCACCTCGGCGCCCGGCGCGAGCCGCAGGACGCTTCGAAGATAGCGCGCCTGGTCGCGCGGGAGCCGGACGAGACGCCCGGTCTCGTCGACCCAGTGGCGCTCGATGAAGAGCCGTGGGGTCACCCTAGCGCTCCAGCACGAGCGCCGCCCAGGCAAGGCCGCTCGCGTCGGTCTCGACGAGGCGGCGCGCCTCGCGCATGCCGGCGGCCGCGTACGCGGCGGCGACGGCGTCGGCGTCGGTCGCGAGAAGGCCCGAGAGGACCACCTGGCCGCCCGGCCGCACGCGCGCGGCGATCCCCCCGGCCATCCGGACGAGCGGCTCGGCGAGGATGTTGGCGACGACGAGGTCGAAGCTTCCCTCGCACGCGTCGAGGTCGCCGGTGACGATCTCGACCGACCCGCCCACGCCGTTCAGCGCGACGTTCTCGGCGGCCACGGCGGTGGCGACCGGGTCGATGTCGGCGGCGAGCACGCGCGCGGCGCCGAGCCTCGCGGCGGCGATCGCGAGGATGCCCGACCCGGTGCCGAGGTCGAGCACGACCTGGCCGGCGGGCGGCCTGGCGGCGAGGGCGGCGAGGCAGAGGCGGGTGGAGGCGTGGGCGCCGGTGCCGAACGCCATGCCGGGGTCGAGGCGGATTACCGTCTCGCCCGGGCCGGCTGCGTAGGGATCCCAGGTGGGCGCGACGACGATGCCGGGCGCCACGCGCGCGGCGCGGACCCCCCGCTTCCAGGTCTCGACCCAGTCGACCTCGGGGACGGCGCGCCGCTCCACCGTGGCGGCGGGGCCGAGCAGGCGGGCGGCGTGGGCGGCGGCGGCGGACATCCGGTGGTCCAGATCGGCGTCGTTCGGAAAGTACGCGAGCAGGCGCCCCTCGGGCTCCTCGAGCCCGGCGGCCCCGAGGCCCATAAGGAGGGCGGTCAGGCTGTCGACCGCGTCCGGCGATGCCTCCGGCGGCAGGCCGACGACGAGACAGGTCCACCCGGCGGTTCCGACACCTGACGCCGCCGACGTGCAGTTCATCCAAAGAAGCTAGCAAAATCAGGGAGCTATCACAAGGCAGAGGCAGGCCGGCGCTTGACATCGACCTTGCGGCACGGCTACGGTACGCGGGTTCACCTCGAGGAGGACACGTTCGTCATGGCCCACGCGAAGCCCACCCGCGCCAGCGTCGCCGCGGTGGACCAGGCCCGCGCCGCCAAGAAGAGCCCGTTCGAGCAGTTGCTCGAGCAGATGGACCGGGCGGTGCGACACCTCGACATCGATCCGGGCATCTACGAGAAGCTCCGGCACCCGAAGCGAGCCCTGATCGTGTCGGTGCCGATCAAGATGGACGACGGCTCGGTCCGCGTCTACACGGGCTACCGGGTGCAGTACGACATGGCGCGCGGGCCGGCCAAGGGGGGCATCCGCTACCACCCGGAGGTGGACCTCGACGAGGTCACGGCCCTCGCCGCAACCATGACGTGGAAGTGCGCCCTGATGAACATCCCGTTCGGCGGGGCGAAGGGGGCGGTCAACTGCAACCCGCGCGAGCTGTCCATGAGCGAACTCGAGCGGGTCACCCGACGGTACACGAGCGAGATCGTCAACATCATCGGGCCGGAGACCGACATCCCGGCGCCCGACATGGGCACCGACGAGCAGACCATGGCCTGGATCATGGACACCTACTCCATGCAGATGGGCCACTCCGTCCCGGAGATCGTCACCGGCAAGCCGATCGCCGTGGGCGGCTCGGTCGGGCGCACCGACGCCACCGGCCGGGGGCTGGTCTTCACGGTGATCGACGCGGTGCGTCACCTCGGCCTCTCGCTCTCCGACACCACCTGCGCCGTCCAGGGCTTCGGCAAGGTCGGCTTCCACGCGGCGAGGCTCCTCCACGAGAGCGGCGCGAAGGTGGTGGCGGTGAGCGACGTGAACGGCGGCCTCTACGACCCGAACGGCCTCGACCCGGTGGCGCTGCAGGCGTACGCTCGCGAGCACGGCGGCACCATCGCCGGCTTTCCGGGGCCCGACGCGATCTCGAACGCCGAACTCCTCGAGCTGCCGGTCGACGTCCTCATCCCGGCCGCGCTCGGCCACCAGATCCACGCCGGCAACGCGCCGCGGCTTCGCTGCCGCATCCTCGCCGAAGGGGCCAACGTCCCGACCACGCCCGAGGCCGACGAGATCCTGGCCGACAAGGGGGTCTTCGTCATCCCCGACATCCTGGCCAACGCCGGAGGCGTCACGGTAAGCTACTTCGAGTGGGTCCAGTCGCTCCAGAAGTACTTCTGGAACGAGGCCCAGGTGAACGCGAGCCTCAAGGAGGTCATGTACTCGGCCTTCCGGGAGGTGCTCCAGGTGTCGATCGACCGCAAGGTCGACATGCGGACCGCGGCCCTCATGGTCGGTATCGGCCGGGTCGCGAAGGCGGTGCAGCTGCGTGGCATCTACCCGTAACGTGTCCCCCGTCGATTCGCTCGTCATTCGCCCCCTCGAGACGCTCGCCGAGTACAAGGCCGCCGAGCGGTTGCAGCAGGAGGTCTGGGGCTACGACGACATCACGGTGATCCCGCTGCCGCAGCTCATGACGGCAGCCAAGTTCGGCGGCCTCTGCCTCGGGGTCTTCGACGGCCCCAGGCTCGTGGCGTTCCTCTACGGCTTCGTCGGCCTCAAGGACGGACGCCCGATCCACGTCTCCCAGCGGATGGCGGCGCTCCCGGAGTACCAGAACCGCGGTCTCGGCGAGCGGCTCAAGCGGGCCCAGCGGGACCACATCCTCAGGCAGGGGCTCCGCTGGTCGAGGTGGACGTACGATCCGCTCGAGACGCGCAACGCCCACCTGAACCTCGTCAAGCTCGGCGGGATCGTGCGCACCTACCTGGTCGACCTCTACGGGCCGATCTCGGGACGCATCAACGAGGGGCTGCCGACCGACCGGTTCGAGGTCGAATGGTACGTGCGAAGCCGCCACGTGGCGGCCGCCCTGGAGGGCCGGCATCCGGTGCGCGAGACGCCCGGGGTGGACCCGGGCGCGCTCCTCACGCGCGCCGAGCCGCGCGAGGGCGGCTTCGTCGTCCCCGAGGGACTCAACGACCTGCCCGGCCGCGCCGAGGGGGTCTGGTACGTCGAGGCGCCCTCCGACATCCAGGCCATCAAGCAGAAGGACAGCGCGCTCGCGCTCGACTGGCGGCTCGTCCTGCGGCGCGCGTTCCAGGGTCTCTTCGAGCGCGGCTTCGCCGCGACCGGCGTCGTGCGCTTCGACGGCGGCCGGCGCGTGGCCTACCGGGTGGAGCCGTTCGCCGCGCTCGACCTGCGTGACGCGGAGGACCTGCCCCGATGAAGATCGAGCGTATCGAGGTGCGACACGTCCGCCTTCGCCTGAAGGCTCCCTTCGAGACCTCGTTCGGCTCGAAGCAGGACATCGACCACGTGATCGTCCGCGTCGATGCCGACGGGGTCACCGGGTGGGGCGAGGGGGCGTGCCAGGCGACGCCGTACTACTCGCCCGACACTTACCAGACCACCATCCACATCCTCAAGGACTTCATCGTGCCGGCCGTGTTGGGGCAGGACCTGAGCTGGCCGGGCGAGTTGCCGCCGGCGGTCCGCAAGATCCGGGGACACCCCTACGCGAAGGCCGCCCTCGACATGGCGCTCTGGGACCTCGAGGCGCGCCGGCGCGGCGTCACGGTCGCCTCGCTCCTCGGCGGCACGCGCCGCCGCATCGAGAGCGGCGTGTCGCTCGGCCTCGAGGCGGGCGGCTTCGACGCGCTGAGGCCCGCCATCGACAAGGCGCTGGCCGCCGGTTACAAGCGGATCAAGCTCAAGATCAAGCCGGGGCAGGACGAGGCGCTCGCGAAGGGCTTCCGCCAGCAGTACCCGAAGACGGCGCTCATGCTCGACGCCAACAGCGCCTACACGCTCGCCGACCTCCCGCTCTTCGAGCGGCTCGACGCCTACGACCTCATGATGATCGAGCAGCCGCTCGCCCACGACGACATCATCGACCACGCCACGCTCCAGAAGGCGGTGCGGACGCCGATCTGCCTCGACGAGTCGATCCACAGCGCGGCCGACGGTCGCAAGGCGCTCGACCTCGGCGCCTGCCGGATCATCAACATCAAGGTCGGGCGGGTCGGCGGCCTCTCGGAGGCGAAGCGCCTCCACGACGTCTGCGCCGAGCGGGGCGCCCCGGTCTGGTGCGGCGGCCAGCACGAGTTCGGCATCGGGCGCGCCGCCAACGTCGCCATCGCGAGCCTGCCCGGCTTCACGCTGCCGGGCGACGTCTCCGGCAGCGACCGGTACTACGTCGAGGACATCGCCGAGCCGCCCTTCTACGTCCAGGACGGCACGCTTCCGGTCCCGACCGGCCCCGGCCTCGGGGTGGAGGTCGTCCCGGAGCGCCTCGAGCGGTTCACGGTTTCGAAGCTCGAGTTCCGCGCCTGACCCCGCGCGGGTGCCGAGGTAGCGGTCCCCACCGGCCCGGCACGGGCGTTGCGTCCCGCTCCGGGCCATGAGCACGGATCCCGCCCTGCGGGCCCTCCTCGACCGGCCGCTCCTCGACGAGTCCCGTGTCCTGTCGCTCTACCTCGACGCGCGCGCCGACGCGCAGGGGAAGCGACACTTCCGCGTCTTCCTCGACAAGCGAGCGAAGTCGGCGAGGCGCCGGGTTTCCGGCGCCGGGGGCGACCTGCTCGGCTACGACCGCCTGATCGATCGGGTCCGCGACTACGTCGGATCCGTCGACCTCGACGGCGTCGCCGGGATCGCGGTCTTCGCGGAGATCCCGGCCGCCGGGGCGGAGAGCGGCGGCGGGGAGCCGTTCTTCCAGGCGTTCCGCCTGCCGGTCGGCGTCGAGAACCGCTTCGTCCTGGGGCGGGGCGCCGACCTCGGGCCGATCCTGCGTGCGATCGGCCGCCACGGGCACTACCTCGCGATACGACTCGACGCGGACGACGCCCGGATCCTCTCGGTCTACCTGTCGCGGGTCGTCGGCGCCGAGGACGAGCACGCGGAGGGGAGCGACCAGACGTTCCAGGGGCGTCTCCGCTCGCAGCCGGGCGGGTGGGCGCAGATGCACACGCAACGGCACAAGGCGGAGCACGCGCAGCGCTGGCTGCGCGACCTGGCCCTCGAGGTCGATCGGATCG
>DATCKS010000025.1:0-2728 GCA_036562265.1 Thermodesulfobacteriota bacterium
CGCGACGCGATCTATCCGGCGACCGTCGTCGGCAAGCCGCGCCAGGAGGACTTCTACATCGGCGACTACCTCCAGGCGCTGCTCGCGCCGCTCTTCCCCCTCGTCATGCCGACCGTGCGGGACCTCTGGTCGTACGGCGAGACCGGCTTCCATTCGCTCGCGGCCGCCGTCGTGGCCGACCGCTACCCGCGAGAG
The DNA here is from genome assembly GCA_036562265.1 of Thermodesulfobacteriota bacterium. GTDB lineage: Bacteria > DASVDK01 > DASVDK01 > DASVDK01 > DASVDK01 > DASVDK01. The sequence continues at coordinate 196 of DATCKS010000025.1, forward strand.
GCGATGGCCTCCGCCTTCCGGATCCTCGGCGAGGGGCAGCTCTCGCTCACGAAGGTCCTGCTCGTCACCGACGCGCCGCGCGATCTCAAAGACTTCCCCGGGCTTCTCGAGCACCTCCTCGCGCGCGTCCGGTGGGAGACCGACCTCTTCGTGATCGCGAACCTCTCCATGGACACGCTCGACTACACCGGCCCCGAGGTGAACCGCGGCAGCAAGGCGATCCTCCTCGGCCTCGGCGAGGCGGTACGGGAGCTGCCGCGCGCGTTCTCCGGCGACCTGCCGACCGACTGCGCCGGCGCCGCGGTCTTCTGCGGCGGATGTCTCGTCGTGGCCGGCCGGCCCTACGCCGAGGACCCCGAGCAGGCCGCCAGGCTCGCCAGCCACCCGGCCGTCGCCGCCTGGCCGCTCGTCGTCCTCGCCGACGACCTAGCGCCCGCCACGTCCGCGCCCCGGTTCCTCTGGCAGGTCTTCACCCGCTTCGAGCCGGCCGCCGACCTGCACGCCGCGGCGGTGGAGGTCCGGCGGCACCACCTCTGCTACCGAGGGCCGATCGTGATCGATGCGCGGATGAAGCCGAGCTATCCGAAGGAGGTCGAGCCGGCGCCCGAGACGGTCGCCCTGGTCGACCGGCGCTGGCGGGAGTACTTCCCGGACCGCGATCCGCTCGACGGCCGGCGCGGGTCGCGCGCCATCTGAGCCGACGGCCGGCACGCTTGGTGCTCCCCTGGCGAGCCGGGAGCCGGCGCTCCCGCCGCCAAGGAGGCAGCCATGCGCCGCACGATTCTCACCCTCGCCGCAGCCGTCCTGATCGCCGGGTGCGCCACCGATCGCGAGTCATCGGCCGCGCGGGTTCCCGACACCCAGTTGCAGCGGTACGTCGAGGCGCGCCGCCACCTCGCCGGCCAGGGCCCCGAGATGGCGCGTGCCGCCGAGTCGACCGACCTCACCGCGCAGCGCCGCGACACGATCGAGGCCGCGCTGGACGGCTCGCCGCTGTCGTACGAGGAGTTCCTGCGGCTCCACTGGCACGTCCTGGCAGATCCGGCGCTGAAAAGCTACGTCGAGACGCGGCTCGGCGGCTCGCCGTCGGGGTCGCCGAGGTAGCTTGCGCCGGGTCGACGCTCGCCTTCGCCGGCGAGCGGATGACCGTACCGGCGCGCTACCCCTCCATCCACCGCACGTGGCCGTAGAGCCCCGGCCGGCGCGGGCGGGCGGCGAAGACGGCGTACTCGCGCTTCGCCTCGCCGATCGTCGTCGGCCGGCCGTGCCCGGGATAGACGACGGTCGTCTCCGGGAGGGTCAGCAGCCGGTCGCGGATGCTCCGCTCGAGGTCGAGGAAGGCCTCGGGCGAGTCGGTCTTGCCCGGTCCGCCGGGGAAGAGGGTGTCGCCCGAGAAGAGGATCTCGCCGCACACGAGCGACAGTCCGCCCGGCGTGTGCCCCGGTGTGTGGAGGATGGCGACGCGGAGCGCGCCGACCTCGATGGCGTCGTCTCCCTCCAGCACCCGGTCGACCTCGAGCCCGAAGCGCCGGACGTCCGCTCCGTGCATGACGGCCGGAACACCGGTGCGGCGCCGCAGGTCGGCCAGGGCGCCGACGTGGTCGGAGTGGCCGTGGGTGATCACGAGCGCGACGAGGGGCGTCGCGCCGACGGCGGCGAGGATGGTGTCCGGCTCCGAGGCGGCGTCGACGAGGAGCCCCTTGCCGGTCTCGGGGTCGCGCAGCAGGTAGACCTTGTTGTCGTAGGGGCCGACGGTGATCGTGCGGATTTCCGGCACCCGTGCGGTCATGGCGTCGAAGGCTCCCTCATGCCAGGGTGACGGCCGGCCGCGGCCCCTTGCGCAGGCCGTCGATGCCGAGGCGGCGGCCCGCCTGACCGAAGAGGACGGCGACGAGGCACGTGACGAGGAGGAAATGGAAGCCCTGCTGGCAGAAGCCCAGGTGGATCGTCACGAGCGCGTAGTTGAGCGCGAGGAACAGGCCGACGGCGGCCGACGCCGGCGTGAAGAGCCCGAGCAGCAGGCCGAGGCCCACCGCCGTCTCGCCGATCGCCTGGAGGTGCGCGACCGTCGCGGCGTTGGGCAGGACGACCGAGTGGAGGAACCCGCGGTACCAGCCCGCGATCTCCGGCGTGGCGACCCACTCCGCCACCCGTGTCGACAGGACGGCCTGGAACCGTTCGCTCGCGCCCGGCAGCGGCAGGTAGCCGAAGGCCCAGACGACGTCGAGCTTCTCGAACGCCGCCTTGAGGAACCAGAGGCCGAGCGCGATGCGGACGACCGCGAGCCAGGGATCGGGAGTACCACGGTCCGACGCCATCGCCAGTCTCCTTTGCGGCCGAGAATATCATGCGCAAAGGAGGCTCGCCAGACGCGCCGGGCGGCCGGGTGACGATCGTCACAGCCCCTCAGCCGTGCCTCGCCAGGGCCTCCCGGTAGACCTCGAGCGTCCGTGCGGCCTCGTCCCGGGCCCGGTGACGCGCGTGGGCGCGCGCTCTGGCGGCCCGGCCGAGCCGCGCCCGCAGCGCGGGATCC
>DATCKS010000034.1:0-2580 GCA_036562265.1 Thermodesulfobacteriota bacterium
ATCAGCATGGCGGCGAGGAGCACGGCTGCCGGCGCGGAGCCCGGGATGCCGAGGGTGAGGACCGGGATCACCGCCCCCGGCACGCAGGCGTTGTCCCCCGTCTCGGCCGCCATGAGCCCCTCGACCGATCCCTTGCCGAACTTCTCCTTCTCCTTGCTCGCCCGCTTCGCCGCGGCATACGAGGCCCAGGCCGCCACGTCCTCGCCGACCCCGGGGATGATCCCGACGCCGGTGCCGATGAGCCCCGAGCGGACGATGGTCCGCCAGTAGCGGGTGACGTCCGAGAGCTTCGGCACGATCGAGTCGAGCCGGTTGGCCGTCATCCGGAACCCGGGGTTCTTCATCACGGCGAGCACCTCGGCGAAGCCGAACGCGCCGACGAGCGCCGGGATCAGGTTGATCCCGCCGGCCAGCTCCGTGAACCCGAAGCTGTAGCGCTCGTACGCCTGGATCCCCTCCTGGCCGATCATGGCGACGAGCAGGCCGATGAACCCCGAGATCCACCCTTTGAGCGGATCCGACCCGGTGAGGTTGCCCGAGATGACGACGCCGAAGACGGCGAGCCAGAAGAACTCGTAGGCGCCGAACCTGAGGGCGAAGCTCCCGAGGACCGGCGTGAAGGTGGCGAGGAAGAACATCCCGATGAGCGTGCCGAGGATCGAGCCGCTGGTGGCGATCCCCATCGCGCGGCCGGCGAGGCCCTGCCGCGCGAGCGCGAAGCCGTCGAGCGTCGAGGCGGCCGACGCCGGCGTTCCCGGGATGTTGAGGAGGATGGCGCTCCGGCTGCCGCCGTAGATCGCGCCGACGTAGACGCAGATCAGGATGAGGATGGCGTCCTCGGGCGACAGCTTGTACGTGAGGGTCGTCATGAGCGCGACCCCCATCGTCGCCGTGAGGCCCGGCAGGGCGCCGATGACGACGCCGAGGAGCGACGCCCAGAGGACGGTGAAGAGCTGCGTCGGCGTCGCGAACCCGGCGATCGCCTGGAGGAAGAGGACGAGCCCGTCGATCACGGCAGCCTCACGAGGAAGAGCCGCTCGAAGACGAGCGTGACGGCAACCCCCACGACGACCCCTTCGACGAGCGCGATCGCGACCGTACGGCCGCGGCGGCGCGGCGCGTGCCACTCGAAGAGCGCCACGAACGCCGACACGAAGAGCGCCGTCGCGAGCCAGAACGGCAGCCGCCCGACGAGCCCGAGGGCGTACCCGAGGCAGAGGACCAGCGCGAGCGCGAGCCGCCGCGCCCCCGCCGCGGGCGGCTCGTCGATCAGGGCGCCGCCGGCCGTCTCCGCGGCCGCCGGCCGCTCCGGCGCCCCGCCGCGCCGGAGCGACCGGAGGAGGAGGAGCAGGCCGAGGACGACGAGGACGGTCGAGACGAGGAACGGCACGAACCCCGGCGAGGCGTAGATCCCCTCGTGGAGGTTCTGGAAGCGCGGCATCCGCCACGCGCCGACGGCGGCGGCGGCGCCGACGGCGACGATGACGAGCGACGTCACGAGGTCGGCCCGCGGCCGGCGACCCTCCGGCATGCCCCCTCTCCTCGGGTCCGCTACGGCTTCGGGATCCCGACCTGGTCGGGCGAGACCTTCGCCTTGCCGGCCTCGTGCAGGAGCCAGGCGTTGGACTGGACCGACGGCCAGGCGCGCCGGAAGGCGTCGTCGCCCCAATAGGGGGCAAAGAGCGCCCCACGGCTCGTCGCGTACTTCTTGAGCGCCTCCGACCGGGCGATCACCTCGGTCCAGGCCTTGCCGAGCGTGTCGACGACCTCCTGCGGCACCCCCTTGGGGACAAAGATGCCGAAGTAGTTCACGTCGATCTCGAAGCCGGGGACCCACTTCGTGATCGGCTCGATCCGGCCGTAGCCCTCGATCTCGAGCGGGTCGGCGCCGACCACGGCGAGCGGCCGAAGCTTCCTCGCGCGGATCATGTCGGCCTGCTCGACGGCGAGCTGCGTCGTGACGCTCGTCTCGCCGGCGACGGTCGAGACGACCGCCGGGTTGCCGCCGTCGTAGGTGACGTGCTTGTAGGTGACCCCGGTCGCCCGCGCCACCGCCTCCATGGCGTAGTGGCCGCCCGAGTTGATGCCGGCGGTCCCGACCGTGATCTGCCCGGGACGCGCCTTCATGGCGTCGAGCAGCGCCTTCATGTCCTTCCAGGGGGCGTCGGCGTTCACGCTCACGACCGAGACGTTGGCCACGCTGAGGAAGAGGTGCCAGTCCTGGAGCTTCGTGTCGAGGAGCCCGGTGACGATGTAGGTCCCGAGGTCCTTCGCCGCCCCTGCCGTCCAGGTGTAGCCGTCCTTCGGCGCCTCGAGCGCGCTCTTCGTGCCGATCGCGCCCGACGCCCCGGGCTGGTTCACGATGACGAGCTTCGTGCCGAGCACCCCCTCCAGCTCGCCGGCCGTCACGCGCGTCACCTGGTCGGTCGACCCGCCGGCCGCCCACGGCACGATGATCGTGATCGGCCTCGTCGGCTTCCACTGCGCCAGCACGGCGTCCGGCCAGCCGAGTCCGGCCGCCAGGACCGCCAGCGCGAGGATGCGCCCCGTCGTCCGCAGCATCGTTCCCTCCTTCACGCC
>DATCKS010000060.1:0-2310 GCA_036562265.1 Thermodesulfobacteriota bacterium
GGCCAGGAGGGCGAGGCCGTCGAGGTCGGGCAGGTCGAGATCGAGGAGGACCAGGCTCGGGCGCCGGCCGCGAGCCTCGGCCAGGCCGGAGATCGCGCTGTAGGCAACCAGGGTGTCGTATCCGTGCTCCCGAAGGCGCGCCGCGAGCCGCGTGCAGAGGTCCGGATCGGGCTCGACGACGAGGACGGCCGGGCGCGCCGGCGCCCGAGCCCACCCCCGCCGCCCCCGGACGTCCCGAGAACCGTTGCGTGCCGACATCGTGACCTCCCCGATCGATTGGAGCGGCACGTCTCGGTCTGGCCCTTCGCGCGCGTGCCAGGTGGTGGATAACCACCTCGCGGGAGCGAGGTCAAGAAAAATCCGGAGGAACCGATGGGGATACGCGCGCCTCGGTCGCGAACCGGGCGAGTTCCCGGTCGAACCGTTCCGGCGCCTCGAGGAACGGCGCGTGGCCGACCCCCTCGTACCACGAGGTACGCGCCGACCGGCAGTGCGCCGTGATGTAGTCGGCCATCGCCGGCAGCGTCAGCGTGTCGGCGCGGCCGTGGGAGACGAGGACGGGGACCGTGAGGCGCGCTAGGACCGGCGCGAAGTCCACCTCGCGCTGAAGCAGGAAGGCCCGTACCTGCGGCCGCACGGCCATGGTGAAGGCGAGCGCGACCTCGAAGTCGTCCTGCGCGAGCGGCTGGGCGGTGCAGGCTTTGAGGAACCTCCGGATCGCCGCGATGCTCGTCGCGAGGTCCGCGTCGCAGGCCCCGGGCGCGTGGTCGAGGAAGCCCGGTCCGATGAGCGAACCGAAGGCACCCGGGCCGAGCGCTACCGCGCCCCCGACGAAGTCGACGCCGGCGATCGCGTCCTGGCCGTGCTTCCTGAGGTAGTCGCAGACGACGAGGCCGCCGTACGACCAGGCGACGAGGATCGGTCGGTCGAGCGCCAGCCGATCGATGATCGCCGCGACGTCGTCGGCCCAGAGGTCGCCGTCGACGTACTGCGCCGCCTCGAGCGGCGCGTCCGACCCGCCGTGACCGCGCAGATCGGGCGCCACGAGCCGGAAGCGCTCCGCGAGCGGGCCGGCACGCTGCTTCATCCAGCAGAGGTGGCTTTGCGACCAGCCGTGGACGAACAGGATCGGGGCGCCGCCGGGCCTGCCCCACTCGTGGACGCGCAGGTCGACGCCCCCGGCGCCCCGTACCGTATGCGTTCCCATCGGCTCACCTCCGTGTCGGCTCCCAGGCCGGAGCGCTCCTGCGTCTCACTGCCGGGCCAGGCGAGCCAGGCGAGGGCCGCCGCGGCCAGGAGCCAGAGTACGATGACGAGGGCGGCCCCGGCTCGGCTCACCGGCCGCTCTCGCTCGGCCGCGGCGGCGCGATGCTCGGCGAGGATCTCGGGAGGGATGAGCCGCACGACGACCCAGATGCCGAGCGGGACGAGGAGGGCGTCGTCCAGATAGCCGAGGACCGGCACGAAGTCGGGGACCAGGTCGATCGGGCTCAGCGCGTAGGCGGCCACGCAGAGCGCTGCCGACTTCGCGTACCACGGGACCCTGGGGTCCCGCGCGGCCAGGTAGAGGGCGTGCACGTCCCGCTCGAGCCCTCGCGCCCAGGACCGTAACCCCCGGGACCACGACATGCCGGCCCCCCTCCTTACGAGAGGTCTCGCTCGAGCGTCTCGAACTCCTCGCGCGTGATCTCGCCCGACGCCTACCGGCGCCCGGCATCCCGATCATGGTCCATTGTGACAGCGCCGGCCCGGTTCTGGAACCGCAGCCGGACCCGGGAGCGGCGTCCCGGCAACCGGCTCCTTGCCCCGCCCGCTTGAGGTCGCGGCCTTGCCGTCCACCCGGCACGGCGGGACCGGCGCGGCGCTCCCTGATACCATGGCGATCGCTCACACGAGGAGGACAGCGCGTGTCTCACACCGGAAAGTCGCGGCGCGGCCGCGGGCGCACCTCGGGCGCCAGCCGGCGCCGGCTCCTCATCGCGGGCGCCGGGCTCGTCGCCGGGGGCGGCGTCGTCGCCAGCCTCTGGCCCTCGGAGTCCGTCCGGACGTCGCACGCCTACACGCTCGCCCCGGAGTCGGTGCTCGACGCGCGGATCCGCCGCGCCCCACCCGAGATCCGCGAGGCCTACCGGTTCGCGGTGGCCAACCGCGAACTCCTCAACAAGTTCCCCTGCTTCTGCGGCTGCTTCGAGCAGGACGGCCATCGCGGCAACGCCGACTGCTACGTCGAGGACATCCGTCCCGACGGCTCGGTCGTGTTCGACTACATGAGCCTCGGCTGAGGGATCTGTATCGACATCACGCGTGACG
>DATCKS010000062.1:0-4090 GCA_036562265.1 Thermodesulfobacteriota bacterium
GACGTGCACGACCTCGAGGCAGTTCGGCCAGGTGGGGGTGGCGGCCACGACGCGGTCGCCGGGGTCGATCAGGCACTCCATGACCAGCATGAGCGCGTTCATGCCGGACGCGGTCACGCAGATCCGCTCGGCCGCCACCGGCCGGTGCAGCCGGGTCAGGTAATCGGCGAGCGCCTCGCGCAGTTCCGGGATGCCGAGGTTCGGCGCGTAGAACGTACGGCCCTCGGCCAGCGCGGCCGCGGCCGCACTCGTGATGAAGTCGGGCGTCGGCTGGTCCGGCTCGCCGAACCAGAGGGGGATCACGTCGGCGCGGCCGGCGCCGGCGTTGGCGACCTCGCGGATGAGCGAGGCCCTGAGCGCCTGCACGCTGGGGCGCGCGAGACCGCGCGGGTAACGCTCGGCCTGACCGGCTTGAGGCATACGTCGGCTCCCGAGGGGAAGCCCGTAGTCTACCCGGTCGGCCGCCTGCTGCAAACCGGCCCCCTGCCCGGCCCGTTCAGGTCTCGCCCTGGCGCTGCGGTCTCCGAGGGACATCCGGACGGCCCGGCGGGGCCCTGGCCGGGGAACCGGTCGCGGACTTGCCCGCGGGGAGGCCCCGTCGGCCGTGAGCCTTGCCACCGAGGCCTGGCGCCGCCCGTGCAAAACTGGCACATCTTCACGCCTTTGGGCATGCCTCGCGCAGGACGCGCGGCGACCCCCGGCTCGCCGCTCGCCGAAAGGTGCCTATGCCGCCGAGACCGATCCTGACGACGCTCGACGCCGTCGCCCTGATGGTGGGCCTCGTGGTCGGCGTCGGCATCTTCCGGTCCCCCCAGCTCGTCGCCGAGCACACGGGCGACGGGTCGCTCTTCGTCGCGGCCTGGCTGGCCGGCGGCCTCGTGTCGCTCGTGGGCGCGCTCTGCTATGCGGAGCTGGCGACGACCTACCCCGACGCGGGCGGGGACTACCACTTCCTCACGCGTGCCTTCGGGCGAGGGGTGGGCTTCCTCTTCGGCTGGTCGCGCATGGCCGTGATCCAGACCGGCTCGATCGCGCTCCTCGCGTTCGTCTTCGGCGACTACCTCGCCCCGCTCCTGCCCTGGGGCGAGCAGGGATCCCCGGCGCTCGCGGCCGCCGCGGTCGTCGTGCTGACCGCGCTCAACATCGCCGGCATCCGCTACGGGCGCCGCGCGCAGAACCTCTTGACCCTGATCGAGGTGCTGGGGCTCCTGCTCGTCATCACCGCCGGCTTCTTCCTCGTCGAGCCGACCGCGGCGCCCCGCGCGGCGCCGGCCGGCACGGGATCGGGCGCCATCGGGCTCGCGATGGTCTTCGTCCTCTTGACGTTCGGCGGCTGGAACGAGACCGCGTACGTCTCGGCCGAACTCAAGGGCCGGGGCAGCATGATCCGCGCCCTCGTCTGGGGCATCGGCGTCATCACGCTCCTCTACCTCCTCGTGAACCTCGCCTACCTGCGCGGCCTCGGGTTCGAGGGCGTCATGGCGTCGAGCGTGGTCGCGGCCGATCTCATGCGGAGCGCCGGCGGCGCCCTGGGCGCCGTCGCGCTCAGCCTCATCGTCGCGCTCTCCGCGATCTCCTCCGCGAACGCGGCCATCATCACCGGCGCGCGCAGCAGCTACGCGCTCGGCCGCGACTTCGCGGTCTTCCGCCCGCTCGGCACCTGGACGCCGGGACGCGAGGCGCCCGTGAACGCCCTCGTCGTGCAGGGCGGGCTGGCCCTCTTGCTGGTCGGTTTCGGCACGGTGGCGCGTGGCGGTTTCGAGTCGATGGTCGCCTACACGGCCCCCGTCTTCTGGTTCTTCTTCCTCCTGACCGGCGTCTCGCTGATCGTCCTGCGGCGCCGCGACCCCGCCACCCCGCGCCCGTACCGCGTGCCGCTCTACCCGTTCGTTCCCGTCGCGTTCTGCGCCACGTCGGCGTTCATGCTCTACTCGAGCCTGCGCTACGCCGGTGCGGGCGCCTGGCTCGGCGTCGCGGTCATGCTGGTCGGATTGCCGATCCTTGCCGCATCGCGTCCGGCCGCCGGGACCCAGCCGTCGACCTGAATCCGAACTCCCATGCCGAACGAGGAGGTAGCCATGCGACCGACCCCTCTCAGGAGCGCCTTCGCCGGCCTGGCGTTGCTCGCCGCGCTGTCGGCCTGCGCGCTCGGCAACGGCCGGCAGGCGACAGCCACCGAGAAGCCAGTCGAGCTGGACGTGCCGTACGTCCCGACGCCGCAGCCGATCGTCGACCGCATGCTCGAACTCGCCGCGCCCACGCCGAACGACCTGCTCTACGACCTCGGGTCGGGCGACGGCCGCATCGTCGTGACCGCCGCCGCCCGCTACGGCACCCGCGGCGTCGGGATCGACATCGACCCGGCGCGCGTGGAGGACGGCAAGCGCAACGCCGAGGCGGCCGGCGTGAGCCACCTCACGCGCTTCGTCGAGCAGGACATCTTCGAGGCCGACTTCAAAGACGCCACCATCGTCACCATGTACCTGCTCTCGAGCGTGAACCTCCAGCTCAGGCCGAAGCTGCTCGACCAGCTCCGGCCCGGCACACGCATCGTGTCCCACAGCTTCGACATGGGCGACTGGGAGCCGGACCGCGTCGTCGAGGTGACCGAGGGGGCGCGCGGCACCGTCTACTACTGGGTCATCCCGGCCAAGGTCGAGGGGACGTGGGAGCTCACGCTGCCGTCCGGAACCGGGTCCGGCTCGGGACCCGCCCGGCTCGAGCTCGAGCAGAAGTTCCAGAAGGTGAACGGCACGGCCACGATCGACGGCCGCAAGGTGCCGGTCGAGGGAAGGCTCACGGGCGACCGGATCACCCTCGTGCTGCGCGACCAGTCCGCGCCGCAGCCGCTCGACCTCACGCTCGAGGGGCGTGTGGACGGGTCGCGGATCGCCGGCCTGCCCTCCGGCGGGGCGAGCGGCTCGCAGAGCGGGACCGCGCAGAGCGGCGCAGCCGGCGGCGCGGCCGAGACCTGGAGCGCCCGCCGCACGTCGTGAGCCTCGGGGTCAGGCCTTTCCGTTTTCCAATCTGGAGACGGTCGAGGCCTGACCCCAGGAGTCTTCCAGCGGGCTAGAGGCGCTCGGGGGCGACGAGGATGCCGTCCTCGTCGCTGTAGAGCCAGGCGCCGGGGCGGAAGACGACGCCGCCGAAGGCGACCGGCACGTCGGTCACGCCCGCCCCCGCCTTGCCGCTCTTGCGCGGGTTCGAGCCGAGCGCCTTGATGCCGATCGGCAGGCGGGCGAGCGCCTCGACGTCCCGGACGGCGCCGTGGATGACGAGCCCCGCCCAGCCGCTCGCCTGCGCGATCCCCGCGATGACGTCGCCGACGAGAGCGCACCTGAGCGAGCCGGCGCCGTCGACGACGAGGACGCGACCCTCCCCGGGCCCCTCGAGCATCCGCCTCAGGACGACGTTGTCCTCGTAGCACTTGACGGTGCGGATCTCGCCGGCGAACCGGCGCCGACCGCCGAACTGGCGGAAGGGCAACTCGCAGCTCGCGAGGCGATCTCCGTGCGTGTCGATCAGGTCCGCCGTGCGGAACTCCATCGGTCCCTCCCCTGTTCACCAACCGTGCGGCGGCCCACGATAGCACGAGGAGGGATCGGCCGGGTGATGGCGGCGAGGACGCACGCGCTCGGCAAGACCCCCGACGAGGTCGGGCGCCTCCGCGCCGCCGGGGGAGTCCCCCGCCGGTTCGTCACCGCCTCGAGGAGTCGCCGCCGCTTACCGCTTGCGCCCGCGGCCGGTCGTGTCGCCGCGGTCCTCCGCGTCGCCGCGGTTCTCGCCGGTGTCGTCGGCGAGGTCCGCGTCGCCGCCCCGATCGATCAGTTCGGTGGTATCGGCGAACTCGGCGGTCTCGGGGATCTCGAAGGCGACCCCCGCCCGGTCCGCTCCGCCGACGAGCGGCTCGGCGAGGCGCACCGTCTCCTCGTCGAGGTCGAGGGTGACCAGCGCCAGCGGAACCTCCGCGTCCTCGCCGTCGTCCATGTCCACGACCGCGTAGAGAGCCTCGTGGCTCGTCGTGTCGATCAGGAGGTCGTCGACCTCGCCGATCTCCTCTCCGTTCTCGTCGATGACGACCCAGCCCCGG
>DATCKS010000073.1:0-3162 GCA_036562265.1 Thermodesulfobacteriota bacterium
CGTCACGCCCGCGGCCGAGAACACGATCACGGTCGGCGGCGAGACGATCAACCTCACCCGACTGCGAGGCCGCTCGCCGGGCGCCCCGGTGTCGCTCGTCAGGCTCACACTCGGCTGAGGGCCGCCACGGCGGCACGGCCCCACGGCACGGCGGGAACGACCACGAAGTCGGCCACGTCCCTGTCGGCGCCGAGCGGGGGGTTGAGCTTCGTCGCCGCCCCCGGCGCCGCCAGCTCCAGCGCAGCGGCCGCCCAGGACCAGATTCGCCGGCACACGGCCTGCCGGCCGCGCTCGGCCGGCCCCGCCATCGCCGCGCTCCTGATGGGCCCCATGCGGCAACGGCGGCCCGAGCCGCCCCGCCGCGCGGGTCGGAGGGCCTCGGTCGGTAGGGTCGAGCGCCCTTACCCGTCGGTCGCCAACCGATGGAGGCGATACAGGAAACCGCAAGCATCCGGCATCCGATGAGAAGGGAGTCAAGGAAGAAGTTGGGCGCCGCGCGCACGCGACGCGGGCGGCGATCCCCCGCTTGACTTGCTCGCCCGACTCCCGTAGTGTCCCCCCGCTCGGCGCGTCCGGCCGCGCGCCCGAGAGGGCCGGCGCGCCCGGCCGCGTTGCGCGGCCCAGGGGCCCGAGCTACCCTGAGGGGCTTCTTTTTCGCGGAGTTACACCTACCCTACATGCTCGACGCCATCACGATCCGCGGGGCCCGCCAGCACAACCTCAAGGGCTTCGACCTCGCGATCCCGCACAGGCGACTGGTGGTCGTGACCGGCGTGTCGGGCTCCGGGAAGTCCTCGCTCGCCTTCGACACGATCTACGCGGAGGGGCAACGCCGCTACGTGGAGAGCCTCTCCACGTACGCGCGCCAGTTCCTCGACCGAATGGACAAGCCGGACGTCGAGTCGATCGACGGCATCGCGCCGGCCATCGCCATCGAGCAGAAGAACCCGGTCAAGCACTCGCGCTCGACGGTCGGGACGGCGACCGAGATCGCCACCTACCTGCGGCTCCTCTACGCCAAGATCGGGCGCATCGTCTGCCCCGACTGCAACCGACCGGTCGCCGCCGACACGGTCCGGAGCGCCACCGACGCGCTCCTCGCCGAGGCGCCTGGCGCGCGTGTCCTCGTCGCCTTCGAGAAGCCGCGGGGGAAGAAGGAGACCTGGGCGCAGTGGGCGGCGGCTCGCGTGGCGCAGGGGTACCTGCGCGTCGTCCTCGACGGCGAGCCGGTCGACCTCGGCGATGCGGGCGCCCTCGAGCGGCTCGAGGCGGCGGAGAGCCGCCTGGTCGTCGCCGATCGTCTGGTGGTCGAGCCCGAGGCGCGGGGACGCCTCGCCGAGGCGCTCGAGGCCGCGTTCCGCGAAGGTCTCGGCGCCGCCACCGCCGTCATCCTCGGCGAGGGGCCTCCGCGGCTGCGCCGCTTCTCGACGCGCCACGGCTGCCCGGGGTGCGGGCGCACGTTCGAGGCGCCGACCCCGCTCCTCTTCTCCTTCAACTCGCCGCGCGGCGCCTGCCCCACGTGCAAGGGATTCGGCTCGACCCTCGACTACGACATGAACCGGATCGTCCCCGACAAGACCAAGAGCCTCAAGTTCGGGGCGATCGATCCCTGGACCAAGCCGTCCAACGAGTGGTGGCAGAAGGAGCTGCCGGCCTTCTGCAAGCGGGCGGGCATCGACGCGTCGAAGCCGTTCTCGGCGCTCACGCCCGAGGAGATCGAGAAGCTCAGGGCGGGCGACCGGAAGTTCCCCGGGCTCGACGGGTTCTTCGCCTACCTCGAGCGGAAGAAGTACAAGATGCACGTCCGGGTCTTCATGTCCCGGTACAAGGCGGCCGTCACCTGTGCCGACTGCGGCGGCACGCGGCTTCGGCCCGAGGCGCGGCTCGCGAAGGTGGCCGGCCGGGACATCGCCCGGGTCTCGAGCCTCACCGTGGCCGAGGCGCGGCAGTGGTTCGCGACGCTCCCCCTGTCCCCGTTCGAGGCGGAGGTGGCCCGTGACGTGCTGCGGCAGATCACCAAGCGGCTCGACTTCCTCGCGGAGGTCGGGCTCGACTACCTCACGCTCGACCGCCAGACGCGTACCCTCTCGGGCGGCGAGGCGCAGCGGATCAACCTCGCCAACCAGCTCGGCGCCGCCCTCACCGGGACGCTCTACGTCCTCGACGAGCCGTCCGTGGGGCTCCACCCCCGCGACACGCAGCGGCTCGTCGGCATCCTCCGCAAGCTCGTCGACGCCGGCAACAGCGTCCTGGTCGTCGAGCACGACCGGGAGGTGATCGAGGCGGCCGATCACGTGGTGGAACTCGGCCCCCGGTCGGGCGAGGCGGGCGGCCAGGTCGTTTTCTCCGGGTCGGGCGCGGCCTTCCGCGGCGACCAGCAGGCCCTCACGCCGAAGTACCTCCGGGGGGAGCTGTCGGTCCCGCTGCCGCGGCGCCGGCGCGACGTCGACGGGCCGCGGATCATCCTCTCGGGCGCCCGGGCGCACAACCTCAAGGGGATCACCGTCGAGGTGCCGCTCGGGACGCTCACCGCCGTCACCGGCGTGTCGGGCTCCGGCAAGAGCACCCTCGTCCACGACACCCTCTGGCCGGCGGTGGATCGCCTGGTCAACGGCGCGCGCGCGCGAAGGCCCGCCGCCTACGGGGAGGAGGACGGCGAGGCCGCGGCGCCGGCGACCGTCGGGGCGTTCGATCGCCTCTCCGGCGTCGAGCGGCTCCGGGGGGCGGTCATGGTCGACCAGAGCCCCATCGGCCGCACGCCGCGGAGCAACCCGGCCACCTACATCAAGGTCTGGGACGAGATCCGCAAGGTCTTCGCCGGGACGGCGGAGGCGCGCCGGCTCGGCCTCACGGCGGGGCACTTCTCCTTCAACGTGCCGGGCGGCCGCTGCCCCGTCTGCGAGGGGGCCGGCTACCAGACCATCGAGATGCACTTCCTCGCCGACGTCTACGTCACCTGCGAGGGCTGCCGCGGCCGCCGCTTCGGCGAGACGGCGCTCGCCGCGCGCTACCGCGGCCGGAGCATCGCCGACGTCCTCGGCATGACGGTTTCCGAGGCGGCGCGCCTCTTCGCCGACCAGCCGGGAATCGCCCGCAAGCTCCGGGTGCTCGTGGACGTGGGGCTCGGCTACCTCCGGCTCGGGCAGGCGGCCACGACCCTCT
>DATCKS010000087.1:0-3902 GCA_036562265.1 Thermodesulfobacteriota bacterium
AAACAATTTTCTTGGTACTGTCGCAGGCGACGATGGGGCATCCGAGCAGGCTTCAGGCCGACCTGGCCGCCAGCATCGCGGCGCTCGTCCGGGAGCGGCGCCTCGCGCCGGGGACGCGGCTGAACGAGCTGCGCCTCGCCAGGGCGTTCCGGGTCTCGCGGACGCCGGTGCGGGCCGCCCTGCGGCTCCTGGCCTCGCGGGGGATCCTCGAGGCTCGCCCGAACCAGGGCTTCTTCCTCGCGGTGCCGGGCGACGCGATCGACCGCAGCGCGCTGCCCCCGAGCGGCGGGCGCGAGGCGGACCGTCTCTACCTCGCCATCGCCCGCGACCGGCTGGCCGGCCTGCTCCCCGACGACTTCTCCGAGGCGGACCTGATCCGGCGCTACGGCGTGTCCCGCCCGCTGCTCGTCCGGGTCCTGGGCCAGATGGCCGAGGTGGGGCTCGTGGCGCGCGATCCGGGCCGCGGCTGGAGCTTTCTGCCGGCCATCGAGACCGAGAGCGCCCAGCAGGAGAGCTACCGCTTCCGCATGCTCGTCGAGCCGGCGGCGCTCCTCGAGCCCGGCTTCGTCCTCGACCGCGAGTGGGCCGAGCGGATGCGGGCCAGGCACCAGCGGTTCATCGAGGAGCCGTGGGAGGACACCGCCAGCATCCCGTTCTTCGAGATGAACGCGGAGTTCCACGAGCGGCTCGCCGCGTCGTCGGGCAACCGCTACCTCCACATGGCCGTCCAGCAGCAGAACCGCCTGCGGCGCTTCCTCAACTACGACTGGCTCTACGGCGCGGAGCGGGTGGTCGTCTCCTGCCGGGAGCACCTCGAGATCCTCGACCGTCTCGAGGAGGGGGACCGGGAGCTGGCCGCGCTCCTGATGCGCCGGCATCTCGAGCGCGCAAGCCGCCTGACGCGCACCTTCGGGACGGCGGCCGCCGCCGAGGAACGAGACCCGCCCGACCGCCGGCGCGGACGAGGTGTATTATCTAAATCCATAAGACGATCCTGATCCCCGGGCCGCCGCGCGGCGACCCGGCCAGGACCGACGAGGGACCGGTGGACATCTCGCCTCACGATCTCGACGCCTTCTGGATGCCGTTTACCGCGAATCGGCGCTTCAAGCGGAACCCCCGGTTCCTGGCCGGCGCGGAGGGGATGTACTACCTCTTGCCCGACGGACGCCGGGTCCTCGACGGCATCGCCGGGCTCTGGTGCGTCAACGCCGGGCACTGCCGCGCCCCGATCGTCCGCGCCATCCAGGAGCAGGCCGCGCGGCTCGACTACGCGTCGAGCTTCGACCTCGGCCACCCCGGGGCGTTCGAGCTGGCGAAGAGGCTCGCGCGGCTCGCCCCGCACGACCTCGACCACGTCTTCTTCACGAGTTCCGGCTCCGAGGCGGTCGACACGGCGCTCAAGATCGCCCTGGCCTACCACAGGGCCCGGGGCGAGGGGACGCGCCAGCGGCTCGTCGGCCGCGAGCGCAGCTACCACGGCGTCGGCTTCGGCGGCATCTCGGTCGCCGGGATCGGCAACCACCGCAAGCAGTTCGGCGTCCTCCTGCCCGGCGTCGCGCACCTGCCGCACACGCACGACCCGGCTCGCAACGCCTTCAGCCGCGGACAGCCGGAGTGGGGCGCCCACCTGGCCGATCACCTCGAGCGGATCGTCGCGCTCAACGACGCCTCGACCATCGCCGCGGTCATCGTGGAGCCGGTCGCCGGCTCCGGCGGCATCCTGGTGCCGCCGAAGGGGTACCTCGAGCGGCTGCGGGAACTCTGCGACCGGTACGGGATCCTCCTCATCTTCGACGAGGTCATCACCGGCTTCGGCCGGCTCGGCGCCGCGTTCGCCGCCGAGCGCTTCGGCGTCCTCCCCGACATGATCACCTGCGCCAAGGCGCTGACGAACGGAGCCGTCCCGATGGGGGCGGTGCTCGTCCGCCGCGGGATCTACGACGCGTTCATGAACGGCCCCGAGCAGGTCGTCGAGCTGTTCCACGGCTACACCTACTCGGCCCATCCGCTCGCCTGCGCGGCGGCGCTCGCGGCGCTCGACGTCTACGCCGGCGAGCGTCTCTTCGAGCGCGCCCGCGATCTCGAGCCGGTGTGGGAGGCTGCGGCGCACGCCCTTCGGGGCTCGCCGCACGTGGTCGACATCCGCACCATCGGGCTCCTTGCGGCCATCGAGCTCGAGCCGGTCGCCGGCGCGCCGGGCCGCCGCGCCTACGAGTGCGCCCGGCGCTGCTTCGAGCGCGGGGTCCTCGTCCGGCCGCTCGGCGAGAGCCTGGCCATCTCGCCCCCGCTCGTCATCGAGCGGGCCGAGATCACGCGAATCTTCGAAACGATCGCGGAGGCGCTGCGGCAGATCCCCTGACGCAGGGCGCCCCGCATCCCTGGAGGCTCACCGATGTACCCGCAGCCGAGGCTCCACATCGACGGCGTCTGGCGGGAGGGTGGGGGCGACGCCAGGCTGCCGGTCGTCAACCCCGCCACCGGGGAGACGATCGGCACCGTCCGCGCGGCGTCGGCCGCCGACCTCGCCTCTGCCCTCGCCGCCGCCGAGCGGGGCTTCCGGACCTGGCGCGCCACACCCCCCCACGTCCGCGGACGCGTCCTCCGCAAGGCGGCGGACCTGATCCGCGACCGCGCCGACGCGATCGCCCGCCTCCTCACGCTCGAGGAGGGCAAGCCGCTCGCCGAGGCGCGCGGAGAGGTCGAGTCGGCCGCCGACGTCTTCGAGTGGTTCGCGGAGGAGGGCCGGCGCGCCTACGGCCGCGTGCTGCCGGCGCGCGCGCCCGGGGCGCGGCACCTGGTCCTGCGCGAGCCGGTCGGCCCGGTCGCGGCCTTCACGCCGTGGAACTTCCCCGCGCTCACGCCGGCGCGCAAGATCGCCGGCGCGCTGGCGGCCGGCTGCTCCTGCATCATCAAGCCGGCCGAGGAGACGCCGGCCACCTGCATGGCGCTGGTCGACGCCTGCGTCGACGCGGGACTGCCGGCCGGCGTCCTGAACCTCGTCCTCGGGGTGCCGGCGGAGGTGTCGGCCACGCTGATCGCCTCGCCCGTCATCCGGAAGGTCTCCTTCACCGGCTCGACGGCCGTCGGCACGGCGCTCCTCAAGCTCGCCGCCGACGGCGTCAAGCGGGTCACCATGGAACTCGGCGGGCACGCGCCGGTGGTCGTCTTCGAGGACGCGGAGGTGGAGGCGGTCGCCGACCAGGCCGTGGCGGCGAAGTTCCGCAACGCGGGGCAGGTGTGCGTCTCGCCGACCCGGTTCCTCGTGCAGCGCGGCGTCTTCGCGCGGTTCGTCGACCGCTTCGTCGAGCGGGCGCGCGCCCTCCGGGTGGGCGACGGCTTCGAGACGGGGGTGCAGATGGGGCCGCTCGCGAACGCGAGGCGGCTCGGTGCCGTCGAGCGGACGGTCGCCGACGCGCGGTCGCGCGGGGCTCGCGTGCTGACCGGCGGCGAGCGGCTCGGCGACCGGGGCTTCTTCTACGCGCCGACGGTGCTCGTCGACGTGCCGCTCGACGCGAAGGTCATGACGGAGGAACCGTTCGGGCCGGTGGCGCCCATCGTCCCCTTCGACACGTTCGACGAGGCCGTGCGGCTCGCCAATGCGCTGCCGTTCGGGCTTGCCGCCTACGCCTTCTCCCGCGCGTCGTCGACCGTCGCCGCGATCGCCGACGCCCTCGAGGCGGGGATGGTCGCGATCAACCAGTTCCGCGTCTCGCTGCCCGAGGCCCCGTTCGGCGGCGTGAAGGCGAGCGGGTACGGCTCCGAGGGGGGCCAGGAAGGGCTCGACGCCTACCTCGTGACCAAGTTCGTGAACCAGGCCTGACGGCCGGTCCGTCCTAGATGAGGAGCCGCAGCTTCTCCGGGTCGCCCACCCGGATGGAGCCGCCGGCGAGCGTCACGTG
>DATCKS010000111.1:0-1534 GCA_036562265.1 Thermodesulfobacteriota bacterium
CGTCGCGCGCCCAGTCGCCGATGGGGACCTCCGAGTAGGTGTAGTGCGCGCCGACCGCGTGGAGCGCGAGGAAGAGGGCGATCAGGCCGTAGGAGAGGTCCGAGAGGGGGAAGCGACGGTAGGTGCCGACGAGGACGGCCACGAACGGGACGACGAGCAGGTTCTCGAGGAGCCAGTCGGCCGGGTAGACCGGCCGGACGGCCATGAGCAGCCACCAGACGGCGTACGCGCCGACGATGGCCTTGAGGCGGCGGTTCTTGCCGAAGTCGGCGCGGGGGCGGTCGGACGCGGCGCTCACGGAACAGGGAGCATACGCCGATCGGCCCGGCAATGCGAGCCCGGCGCGGGGGGCGCGCCGGGCCCGACCGCTACTTCCGCCCCCGGAGCACCTCCCGGACGGCGACCTGACCCTGCCGCGAGAAGTCGATCGACTCGCCGAGGACCCGGACCGCCTCCTGATCCGCGTGGAAGCCCATCGAGTTCTCCGCCTCGATGAAGTCGAGCCGGAACTGCGCCTTGCGCTGGAAGTCGCGCGCCGCGGCGAGGTCGGCGTCGGTGGCGCCCGCCTCCCTGGCGGCCTTGATGTCGGCGATCAGGGCGACGAGCGCGTCCATGGATCCTCCTCGAGCCGCGACTGCGCCACGATCGAGCGCGGGTCGGCATCGGTCGGGGTGCGGGGCACCGCCTCGCTGCCGCCGTAGCGGGTACGAACCTGGTCCACCGTCCGGATGTAGCCGTCGTACTCGAGCGGGAAGTTCTTCCCCCAGACGGCCGGATCGACGGTGTCGTCGGTCAGCTCGACGACCCGGTAGAACGGGTTCCGGGCCTCCTGCTTGCGCTCGACGATGTTCACGAGCAGGGCGGCGGCGCCGACCGCCGCCAGGGCGGTCACGATGACGATACCGGCGATCAGGGCGGTCCTTCGGGCGCGGTTTCCGGCCATGAGCGTCCCTCACTCCAGGTGTCCGACGGATCGGTGGCAGCGGATGCAGGCGAGCGGCTTCGCGTCCACGCCGGGCGGCCCCTCGATGGCGGCCACGATGTCGGCGTGGCACTTCCGGCAGGCGGACTCCGTAACCGCCCGGTTGCGCGGCGTGATCCGGATCGGCTCGTGGAACCAGCCGGTCGTGAAGGCGAAGGCGTGGCGCAAGCCGTTCTCCGCCTTGACGGCGTACTTCGCGACGAGTCCCGGCGGGGTGTGGCAGTCGTTGCAGACCGCGACCGACCGGTGGCTCGATTTGACCCAGCCCGAGAACTGCTCGTTCATGATGTGGCAGTTGGCGCAGGCTTCGGGGTCGTTCGTGAGGTAGGAGGCGCCCCTCGCGTAGACGAACGTGTACGCGCCCAACCCCACGGCGAGGCCCGCGAGGACGGCGACCACGATCGTCAGAACGGAGAGCTGTCGCGCAGGCATTGCGCTGCGGCGTTACTACATCGCGTGCAGGCGATGCAAATCCCTCTTGCGGCGTTCGCGCCTCCCAATGGGTGGCTCACCGGCTCCCCCCGCCGTCCGCCTCGGTCCACCGTGCGAGGG
>DATCKS010000170.1:0-1659 GCA_036562265.1 Thermodesulfobacteriota bacterium
TCGGGCTCCAGATGGCCGAGGTCCCGCTCGAGTTCGTCGAGAAGTGGGAGGCCTACTGGGCGAACCTCGCGACCGTCTCCTGGCCGACCGTGGTGCTCTCGGCCGCCTGCCTCACCCTGCTCGTCGTGTGGCCCAGGGTGACCAAACGGATCCCCGGCGCGGTGGTGGTCCTCGTGCTCGCCACCGCCGTGTCGGCCCTCTTCGGGCTGCCGGTGGAGACGATCGGCTCGCGATTCGGGCAGATCCCGCACGGCCTCCCCGAGCCCGAGGTGCCCACCATCGGGGTGACCGAGGTCCTCGACCTCGTCGGCCCGGCGCTCACCATCGCCATGCTGGCCGCCATCGAGTCGCTCCTCTCGGCCGTCGTGGCCGACGGCATGATCGGCGGCCGCCACAAGTCGAACATGGAACTCGTGGCCCAGGGCGTGGCCAACATCGCGTCGCCGATCTTCGGCGGCATCCCCGCCACGGGCGCCATCGCCCGCACCGCGACCAACGTGAAGAACGGGGCGCGGACGCCGGTGGCCGGGATGGTGCACGCCCTGACGCTCCTGCTCATCCTCGTCGCCTTCGGCGACCTCGCGAGGTACGTGCCGCTCGCCGCGCTCGCCGCCATCCTCGTCGTGGTGTCGTACAACATGAGCGAGTGGCGCTCGTTCCGGGCGCTCCTGCGCGGACCGAGGAGCGACGTCGCCGTCCTCCTGGCCACCTTCGGGCTCACGGTCCTCGTGGACCTCACGGTCGCCGTGGCGGTCGGCATGGTCCTCTCGGCCTTCCTCTTCATGAAGCGGATGGCGGACGTGACGGACATCCACGCCATCACGAAGGAGTTCCGCGAGGCCGACGACCTGAACGGCGCCGACCCGATGTCGATCGCGAAGCGGACGGTGCCGAAGGGGGTCGAGGTCTACGAGGTGAACGGGCCCTTCTTCTTCGGCGTGGCCGACCGGGTGAAGGACATCCTGTCGGTCATCGACACGCCGCCCAGAGTCTTCATCCTGCGCATGCGCAACGTGCCGGTCATGGACGCCACCGGGATGAACGCCCTCATGGACCTGCACGCCAAGTGCGTGCGCCAGGGCACGACGCTCATCCTGTCGGGCATCCACGCCCAGCCGCTCGTCGCGCTCGAGAAGTCGGGCAACGTCGAGCGGATCGGCCGCGAGAACCTCGCCGCCGACATCGATGCGGCGCTCGCCCGAGCCCGCGACATCCTCGAAGGGCGGATCCCCGAGGTCGCCGCCCGCGCGCCCGCCGCCGCGCCGGTGTCCTAGCGCTACGCGATCCCCCAGATCCCCCTGGCGTACTCGAGGATCGTCCGGTCGCTCGAGAAGAAGCCGGCGCGCGCGATGTTGACCAGGGCGGAGCGGGCCCAGCCGTGCCGGTCGGCGTAGCGCTGCACGGCCTGGGCGTGCGCCGCCGCGTAGGCCGGCAGGTCGGCCAGGACGAAGTAGCGGTCGCCGTGGACCATGAGCGCGTCGTAGATGGGGGCGAAGAGCGAGGGGTCGCCGCCGGTCAGCCAGTCGCTCCGGAGCGCCTCCACCGCCTGGGCGACCTCGGGATGGCTCCTTGCCACCTCGGCCGGACGGTAGCTGCCGGCCGCCCGCATCGCGGCCACCTCCTCGGTCCTGAGGCCGAAGATGAAGATGTGCTCGGGGC
>DATCKS010000184.1:0-7402 GCA_036562265.1 Thermodesulfobacteriota bacterium
TTCGAGGCGTCCCAGCGCCGCAGCGGCGAGTGGTGGGACGCCCCCTTCGACCGGAGCTACGCCTGGGCGATCTGCGAGGGAGGGGCGGAGGGGGAGGAGGAACGGTACTGGCTCTTTCACGACCACCTCTGCGGGGGTACCTTTCTCCATGCGGTGGCGGACTGACCCGCCCATGGACGGAGGTGCGCGCGACGTGACATCGGGGCGAGAGGACCTGAAGGGACAGGTGGCCATCATCACCGGCGCATCGAGCGGCATCGGCGCCGCCGTCGCTCGCGACCTGGCCGAGGCGGGCATGCGGCTGGTCGTCACGGCCAGGCGCGAGGAGCGCCTGAAGGCGCTCGCGGAGGAGACCGGCGCGGTCTGGCTCGCGGGCGACATCACCGCTCCCGACCTTCCGGTGCGGCTCCTCGACACGGCCCTCGGCCGGTTCGGCCGGGTGGACGCGGTCTTCAACAACGCCGGCGTCATGGACGCCGGTCCCGTCGACGCGATGGACGTCGAGCAGATCGTCCGGATGGTGCGGGTGAACGTCGAGGCGGCCTTCCGCATGGCCTACCACGCGCTCGTCCACTTCAAGCGGGAGGACCGCGGCACGCTCCTCAACGTGTCGAGCATCCTCGGCACCAGGGTGCGGCCGCACGTCGGCTGGTACGCCGGCACCAAGTTCGCCGTGGAGGGGCTCACCGAATCGCTCCGCATGGAGTTCGCCGGGACGAACGTCCGGATCACGGCCATCCAGCCCGGCAGCACCCTCACGGAGCTGCAGGACCACTGGCCGGCCCACGCGCGCGGCGCGCGCAACCGGAAAGCGCCGCTCCTGCCCGAGGACATCGCGCGGGTCGTCCGCTTCGTCCTCGAGCAGCCGCCGCACGTCCGGATCCCCAAGGTCCTCGTCCTGCCGGCCGAGCAGGGGACCCCGTGAAGAGGGCCCTCCTCCTCGCGGCGGGGCTCGCCGCGGCCGGCTGCCAGCGGGCGGCCGACCCGTCGGTGGCCGACTACCTGCCGCCGCTCGAGGAGGGACGCGTCCTCGTCTACGAGATGAGCGACGGGCCCCGCCGGCTCGTGCGGATCGTGCGGGTCACGCGCGCGGCCGGCGGCGAGATCCGGGTCGAGACGGCGTCGACGCTCGACGACCCCGACGCCCCGGCGGCCGTGCCGATGAAGGCCCTCTCGGAGACGTACCGTTTCGTGCCGAAGGCGGAGGCGATCATGTGGGCGGTCGGCGACCGCCCCGAGGTCGTCTTCCTCGAAGGGCCGCTCGAGGTCGGCACCCGCTGGTCGGTCACGACCGTCACCGGCGGCGCGGTCGACGTCGACGCGCGGCACGCGGGCGGCGAGCACCGCACCGTCTCGGGGACCTGCCGGATCGACCGGATCGCCGCACGCACGGTCCTCGGCCGGGAGCGTCCCTGCGTCGAGGTGGTCTGCGAGTTCCCCGATCCCCAGGTGGCCTTCTCGGCCCGCACGGTGGTCTGCAAGGGGCTCGGGTACGTGGAGACCGACGAGCGCGTCACGGTCGGCGGCGAGGCCGAGCCGACCGTCATCGGCGAGCGCCTCGTGGAGGTGCGGTGAAGCCGTCCCATGGCCACGTACGCCGAGCTGCACTGCCGCACCTACTTCACCTTCCTCGACGGCGCCTCCTCGCCGGCAGAGCTGATCGACCGGGCGGTCGCGCTCGGGCTGTCGGCGCTCGCCATCACCGACGTGAACGGCCTCTACGGCGTGGTCGAGGCGCGCGAGGCGCTGCTCGACCGGTTCGGCCTCGTCGGGCGTGAGGAGGAGCGGCGGGCGCCCTTCAAGCTGATCTACGGGAGCGAGCTGCATCTGACGGACGGGGAGATCCCGGCCGCGGACGGCTCTGCCGCCGCTCCTCGTTCCCGCAAACCCGCCGGCGGCGGCGCGAGCGCCCGCACGGGTCGCGCCTCGCCGGAGCCGGACGACGTCGTCGTGGCGCTGGCCACCACGCGCGACGGCTACGGCCGGCTCTCGTCGCTGATCTCGAAGGGACGCCTGGCCGCCCCGAAGGGGCTCTGCCGCATCTCCACGGACGACCTCTGCGAGGCGGCCTCCGGCGGCGGGATGGTCCTCCTCGCCGGGGGGCCGCGCTCGAGGGCGATGCGCCTCGTCCGGCAGCGCGACTCCGAGGGCGCCGCCCGGTCGCTCGCGCGGCTGCGCGAGGCGGCGGGCGATCGCCTCCACGTGGAGCTGGTGCGGCACGGCGCGCCGGGGGACCTGGCCCGCTCCCGGGCCATGGCGGCCCTCGCGAAGGCGATGCGGATCCCCATCGTCGCCACCAACGACGTCCACTTCCACGACCGGGCGCGCAAGTCGCTCCACGACGTGCTGCGGTGCATCCGGGACGGCGTCACCCTCGAGACGGCCGGCTTCCGGCTCCTGCCGAACGGGGAGGCGCACCTCAAGTCGCCCCGCGCCATGGCGGCCCGCTTCGCGGACCTCCCCGAGGCGGTGGAGCGGGCGGGCGAGCTTGCGGCCGGCATCGGCTTCCGCCTCTGCGAGGTCACCTACCACTACCCGGTGCGCGACGTCCCGCCGGGGACGACCCCCGACGCCTTCCTCGCACGGCTCGCCCGCGAGGGGCTCGAGGCGCGGCTCGGCGCGAAGGCGGCGGCGTACGGGGCGCGGCTCGAGAAGGAGCTGGCCCTCATCGCCGACCTCGGCTACGCCGGCTACTTCCTCACCATGTGGGACATCGTGCAGGAGTGCCGCCGGCAGGGGATCCTCTGCCAGGGGCGCGGCTCCGCGGCCAACAGCCTCGTCTGCTTCGCGCTCGGCATCACCTCGGTCCATCCCGACGAGATCGACATGCTCTTCGAGCGCTTCGTCTCGAAGGAGCGCCACGAGCCGCCCGACATCGACCTCGACATCGAGCACGAGCAGCGGGAGCGGATCATCCAGTACGTCTACGAGAAGTACGGCCGGCAGCACGCCGCCATGGTGGCCGAGGTGATCCGCTACCGCAGCCGCTCGGCCGTGCGCGAGGTCGGCAAGGCGATGGGGCTGTCGGAGACCCAGGTCGGTCGTCTCACGACCTTCCTCTCCCACCGGTGGGACGACCTCGACGACCGCGCGCTCGCGGCGGCCGGCTTCGACCCGAAGAGCCCCCGCCTCGCGCGCCTCTTCGAGTTCGCGTCGGCCCTGGAGGGCTTCCCCCGCCACCTCTCCATCCACACCGGCGGCTTCGTCCTCTCGGACCGGCCGCTCGCCGAGACGGTTCCCATCGAGAACGGGCGCATGGCGAACCGGACGATCATCCAGTGGGACAAGACCGACGTGGACGCCATGGGGATGTTCAAGGTCGACCTCCTCGGCCTCGGCATGCTGTCCATGATCGCCCGCGCGTTCGACCTGATCGCCGCCCACCGCGGGATCCACCTGGACCTCGCGTCGATTCCCCAGGATGATCGGGCCACCTACGAGATGCTCGCCGAGGCCGACTCGGTGGGGGTCTTCCAGGTGGAGTCGCGCGCGCAGATGAACATGCTGCCGCGCCTCAGACCCCGGGAGTTCTACGACCTCGTCGTCCAGGTGGCCATCGTCCGGCCGGGCCCGATCCACGGGCAGATGGTGCACCCGTACCTGCGCCGCCGGCAGGGGCTCGAGCCGATCACCTATCCCCATCCGGCGCTCGAGCGGATCCTCCGCAGGACGTGCGGCGTGCCGCTCTTCCAGGAGCAGGTCATGCGGATCGCCGAGGCGGTGGGGGGCTACACGCCGGGCGAGGCGGATCAACTCCGCCGCGACATGGCCGCGTGGCGCCGGAGCGGCCGGATGAGCCGGCACGAGCGGAAGCTGCGCGAGGGGATGCTGGCGAACGGCATCGCCCCCGAGTTCGCCGAGCGGATCATCGAGCAGATCCGGGGCTTCGGCGAGTACGGCTTCCCCGAGTCGCACGCGGCCGCCTTCGCGCGCCTGGCGTACGTGTCGGCCTACCTCAAGCGGCACTACCCGCTCGAGTTCACCTGCGCCCTCCTCAACGCGCAGCCCATGGGCTTCTACAGCATCTCGGTCATCGTGAACGACGCGATGCGTCACGGCGTCCGCGTCCTGCCGCCCGACGTGCAGGCGTCGGACTGGGACTCCACGCTCGAAGAGGTGGACGCCGCAGACGGCACGCACCTCGCGCTGCGCCTGGGCCTGCGGACGATCCGGGGGCTCGGGGAGGAGGCGGGCAAGGCGATCGCCGCGGCGCGCCGGTTCGGCGGTCCCTACACGAGCGTCGAGTCGCTCGTGACGCGGGCGGGCGTGCCGCGCAAGGCGCTCGTGTCGCTCGCGGCGGCCGGGGCGCTCGCGAACGTGCCGGTGCCGGGCGCGACGGGCGACGGCGACGCCAGGCGGCGCGCGGCCATCTGGCACGCGGCCGGCGTGGCGCGCGACCCGGGCGGCGTCCTCGCCGGGGCGTCGTGGCCCGAGGCGGCGGCGCCGCTGCCTCCGCTCACCCCCATGGAGGCCATCGCCATGGACTACCACTTCGCGCAGGCCTCGCCGGGACGGCACCCGCTCGCGCTCCGGCGCGACGCCCTCGACCGCCAGGGGGTCCTCTCCGCGGAGGCCTTCAAGCGGGCGGCCGTCCTCCCCGCGCGGGCCACGGTGGCCGGCCTCGTCATCACGCGCCAGCGACCCGCGGCCAAGGGCTTCGTCTTCCTCACCCTCGAGGACGAGACGGGACACGTCGACGTGGCCGTGTCGCCGAAGGTCTTCCGGCGCTTCCAGCACGTCATCCGCTTCTCGCCCGCCCTCGTCGTGCGGGGCCGCGTCGTGTCCGAGGCGAACGTCCGCAACGTGGCGGGCGACTGGTTCGCCCCGCTGCGCCTCGGCGACCACCCGGTTCCCACGCCGGGCTCTCGCGACTTCCACTAGAGGGGGTCAGGCCTTTCCATTTTCCATGGGGTCAGGCCTTTCCATTTTCCCGACCGAGAACCGGGAACGACGTGACGCCGAATCTACGCGGCGGCGACGCCGCGGTGCAGGAGGGCGTGGACCGCGGCGAGGTACTCGTCGGCGGTGACCGGGTGGTAGACGACGCGCACCTGACGGTCCGCCTCGAGCGCCGTCTCGAGCCCGCCGCCGACGCTCGACGCGACGACCACGAGCGGCAGGTCGGGGCAGTGCGACCGCAGCTGTTCGAGCCAGCCCTGGTCCCGCGTGGCCTCGGGCGAAAGCCCGATCGAGACGAGCGCGACCTCGGGTCTCAGGCAGTCCTCGATCCGCATCCGGTCGCGCCTGAGCACCCCGAAGCCGGCCTCGCGCAGGACCGCCTCCAGGACGAAGCCCACGTCGGCGTCCGGCTCGATCAACAGGATGCCCGGCCGCCGCCGGAACGGTCCCCGGAAGGACAACCGAGCGACAGCCCGGCCGATGACCGCAGCCAGCCCGCTGAGCATGGGCGCCATCGTGCTCAGGGGCGTGGCCTGTGGTCCTGGGCGCGTCCGCCCGGCCCGCGACCGTCGAGTCCCGCGAGGGAGCCTACCAGCGCCCCCACCGATCCACCGACGAGGCCCCAGAGCAGCCCCGCCGTGACGCCGACCGGTCCCCCCGATCCTCCGAAGAGCCGGCCGCCGGAAACCCCCACAATGGCGCCGAGCACCGCCCCGATGACGATGCCGTACGCGGCCGTCCGCTCGGCGCGTGCGAGCGTCGCCATCTCGTCGGCCCGCGCGAACCCCGTCTCGGTGAGCACCCGGTCGCCGAGGCGCCCGTACAGCTCACCGAGCGTCACGCCGTAGACGATGTGGAGGATGAGGTTGCCGAGGATCGGCAGGGGACCCGCGCCGAGGGCGAGCCCGAAGAGCCCGCCGCCGGCGAGCGGCAGGAACACCACGAGCGACAGGACGTAGGGGATGAGCGCAAACGTGATCCCCTTCTGCCAGTCGGCGCCGGGCAGCCGCGGCTCGAAGACGGCGGCGTAGATCCCGGCCCAGATGAGCCCGAGCGCCAGGTGGAGCACGAACGCCGCCGGCATCGCGCCACGGGTCAGCTCCGTGATCGGGTTGTGGGTGAGCGCCCACATCCACTGCGGTGGACCTGGCTGCGCGGCGTACGAGGGGACGGACGGCGAGCCGAGTTCGAGGGCGACGAAGTACCCCACGGCGAGGGCCAGCGTCATGGTGACCGTGGCCACGAACCCCGCGATGACGGCACGTCGCATACGCATCCCTCGAGTCCATACTGCGCTTTTCCCGTGAACCTGGCAAGATCTGAAGACGCGTCCGGACGAGGAGGTCACGACATGCTCGAGGAGCGACGCGCCGGTGTCCTGATCCCCCTGTCGGCGCAACGCCACCCGGCGAGCTTCGGCGTCGGCGAGATCCCCGACCTCGCGGCGTACGCGATCTGGCTCGAGGCTGCCGGTCATTCGGTGCTCCAGCTCCTCCCCATCGGGGAGCCGTCGCCGGGTCAGGACAGCCCGTACGCCGCCTGCACGGCGTTCGCCATCGACCCGCTCTATGTCGCGCTGCGCGATCAGCCGGACTTCCAGGGCGCGGGCGGCGAGCGGGCGCTGTCACCGGAGGACCGCGAGGCGCTCGAGCGCGTGCGCGAGGCGAAGGCGATCGACTACGCGACCGTGCGTCCGCTCAAGCGGCGTGCGCTGGAGCTCGCCTTCCGCCACTTCGAGGCCACCGAGGGGCGAGCCGGCGGCGAGCGCGCGCGCGACTTCGAGCGCTTCACGCGCGAGGAGGCGGCCTGGCTCGCGGACTACGCGCTCTTCCGCGCCATCCAGGAGTCGCAGGCGGGGCGCCCCTGGTGGGAGTGGCCCGAGCCGCTCAGACGGCGAGACGAAGCGGCCCTCGCCGCCAGCCGGGCCGCGCTCGGGGACCGCGTCCGCTTCTTCGAGTACGTGCAGTGGGAGGCCGATCGGCAGTGGCGCGCCGCGCGGCGCGAGGCGGCCGCGCACGGCGTGCTCATCAAGGGGGATCTCCCCTTCATGGTGTCGGGCGACAGCGCGGACGTCTGGAGCCGGCAGCACGAGTTCAAGCTGGACGCGAGCGTCGGCGCGCCGCCCGACGCCTTCAGCACGGAAGGCCAGGACTGGGGCCTCCCGGTGTACGACTTCGCCGCCATGGGCGCCTCCGGCTACGCCTGGCTCGCCCAGCGCAGCGCGCGCTCGCAGGCGCTCTACGACCTCTACCGCATCGACCACATCGTCGGCTTCTATCGCATCTTCGTCCGGCCGCACGGCAAGGGGCTCGCCGACGCGTACTTCCTGCCGAGCGACGAGCGGGAGCAGCTCGCGCTCGGCGAGGTGCTCCTGCGCATCCTCGGCGGGGGAGGGCGGGTGGTCGGCGAGGACCTCGGGGTCGTCCCGGACTTCGTGCGGGAGTCGATGACGCGCCTCGGCATCCCCGGCTACCGGGTCCTGCGCTGGGAACGGGAGTGGCAC